>NZ_JACGMO010000029.1:0-62687 GCF_015354745.1 Micromonospora sp. S-DT3-3-22 | reverse complement strand
CACCTCCAGGCGATCATCAAACACCGACTCAAGAGCATCCAGTACCGCACCGACCTACTCGACAGCTTCCTCGCCCACACCGGCCTGACCCTCGAACCCGACACAACCTGACCATTCAAGATCTGTAGTCCGTGGTTGTCCGCTCCTGTTCGCCACTTCGGCTGCTCACTTGACTGCTCGGCGCGCCCTGGAGATTTTCCGCGCGGCCGTCACGATCCGTTACGTCACAAGCAGATTCACAACACTCGACACCCGCCTCGGAGGGGCTCACGCTGTGGATCAGCTAGCCCGCGCTACCGGAAATCTGACAGCACCGGCCCTTGCTGATATCAGCAACAGCAGGGATGATCTGACCCCGCTCAAAAGGAGAAGGCAAGCGATGTCGAACGGACGCCCCTCATTCACCCCTGCAGACCTTGTCGGCCTCAGGCAAAACCTCGTTGCAGGATCATCAGGTGGGGCCTCTGCCGTTCCCCGGCCGAGAGTGGGCGAGCGCGCCCTATACGCACACGCATACCTCGGTCGCCTTCGCGGGTCAGAGCAACGCCGGACAGGAGAAGGCGATCCCGATCTCTTCGACCGTCTGGAGGACCTAGCCGAAGACGAAGACTGGGATGGGCGCGACCCACGCTACGTCGGAGAGAGGCGTATTCTGCGAAACTACATCGAATGGACCTTTGAGCGGGCGCACCAGCAAGCTAAAGTCTTGACGAGCCCCGATCAGCGGTTCAGCGCGTTCAACACGGGCCTCGTGACCAACCGACAAGAGGCGGTCTACGGGCTCTTCGAACGCAACCGGAACGAAGACCTCCAACCCTGGTATTTCCGGTCGTGGCGAGTGGAGAGCGACCGGGATGTGCTGGAACACTTTCCTCACCCCCCAGATTACGTTACATACACCGACGACCCCGCAGACTACTACTACGATTGGCGCCGAGACTTGAAGGTCGACCTACGCCACGTCGTCGAGGACAACCTGGACCGTTTTCCTGTTGCCCTGCGGGACGACTCCTACGGCCTCGAACTCCGGCTAGATGCCGCCGTTGAACGAGCTAAGAAGCGAGTGCGCCGCAACTACAAGGCAGCGATCCCAATGTGGTACCCGGCCGCCAACAAAGTTCAACTCCTCCTGCCAATCTCGCTTACCGGGCCAAACGTCGTCGACCTGGCGCTCGTCGTTTCACGACATGGCGAGCACTACCGCGGCAACACCGTGCTCACGGTTGGCATGGCCTACAGCAACGCTCGACTCCTTGCCCGCCCCGACAGCGACTGGCTGCAGCCAGCAGGGGCTGACGTCGTAGAGACAGCACAGGGCCTCGAAGGCTAGGTCCACATCACGCGGGACAGCCCTCGCCGCTGGGTCTGGCCAGTTCCGAGTGATGGTGCCAGCACTACCGGCGTCATTGCTCGGGCCGGTACCCGACCATAGCGACGTTGGCTGCCCTTCTTGCTGCTAAACCATGCGCCCGGTGGGTCAAGACAAAAAGCCTGGACCACCGGCCCCGGACCCATCTGCAAGCCGACCTCGAACAGGCGCTGCTCGTCAAAGCCGACCACGCCGTCGCATGGGCGAAGGTCAACCTGCCAGGACGGACATGGCCGTCCTGGCAGGCTCGGGCCAGCAGGGCACATCTACCTGCCGGCGGTCCGCCACATCGGCAGTCACTAACGACGCACATCGCGGTCACCTAAAGGACGTCTCGTAACTCGGTGAAGGCGTTGCTGGGCACCGGGCTGGTATCACCCGGTGAGGATGATGTTGTGGAGGTGGGCGATGCCGGATGCGGTGTCGGTCAATGTGTGGGCGGCGCGGCGGTAATCGCGGAGGATCTTGAAGGTCTTCATGCGGGCCAGGGTGTGTTCGACTTGGGCGCGGACGGTGCGGTGTTGCTTGTTCAGGTCTTTTTCCAGTCGGGTAGTTCGCTGCCGTCGGTGGGTTTGCGGTACGGGTAGTTCTTGCTCGGGGCGGCCAGGCGGTGGTCGCGGGTCGGGACGAGGGTGCCGTCGACGATGGTGATCTGGTCGATTCTGCGCCGACGTCCCGGGGTGAGGGCGAGCAGCGGGCCGAGGGTGTCGATGACCCGGTGCGCGGCGGAGTGCGACACCCCGAACAGGGGGCCGATCTGCCGCATCGTCAGGTTTTTACGCCAGTACGTGGCCACCAGCAACACCCGATCGGCCAGGTCGAGCGACCACTGCCGGCCCGGCCGCCCATCAGCGATCGCGTCACCACCACGCTCGGCGACCAACCGGACCAGTCTGCGGAACTGGGCAGGCTGCAGCCCGGTGAACCGGAAGATCCGCTCCGAGCGAGCCGCGCTGATCACCCACACCCGGACATGACCCACCATGGCCCACCGACCGAGTTCCGAGACGTCCTTTGGGCTGCCGAACCTGGTTGCCCACCTACGTTGCTGGGGGGTTCTCGGGGGGTGATTCAAATTTTCATAGCCGACCATCTATGCCAGGATGGAGTTTTCCCTGGTCAGCACCTAATACTAGTGCCCCCGGCAGGATTCGAACCTGCGACACACGGTTTAGGAAACCGATGCTCTATCCCCTGAGCTACGAGGGCGCGAGCGCCTAGTCTAGCGACCTGCGGGTTCACCTGGGGTGGCAGGGAGTGGCCCACGTCCACCCACAGCGCCAGGACCCGTGTTCGCCCAGCCCAGGACCACAGCTCGAGCACACGAACCCCCGTTTGCGACCACGAGCGGCTGCGGTGACCCGCGTTGGTACCGGTTGACCCGGGTTGGCATCTGCTGGCGAGCACACGTCGCGCACATCATCGAAGATCAACTAGTGCCTCGCCTTCATACCCACTGCGGCAGTCCTCACGGAAGGAGCACGGAGCGCTCGCCCCAGGAACCTCGACCGGCACCCCACCAAATCCCGGCCGCGTACATGGCGCTCGCGTCTCCATTGGCTACCGCTGGCCGCTGTATAACCCCTGTTGATCATTGGCGGCATCCGTCAGTACCGAGAGGTAGTGGGCCAGCTCCGCCTCCAATACCGCGCCCGCTCGACGGGACGATGCCACATAGTGGCCGACATCAGGAAGAAGCAACACCTTGGGTGCCATGCCGAGAGACGTCAACTCCTCGGCGAGTTCTTGCACATCATCGGCTTCGGCCACCTCGTCAGCGGTGCCGTGGATGAGCAGCACCGGCCGTTGGATCTCGGCGGCACGGACCGCACCTGCGCCCCCGCGTAGCCGCATCGCGTGCGCCTGCTGGAACCGGGGCACCGTCTGCGCCCACCGGTCAGGATCCACGATCGCCGACACGGCGGTGGCGGCGGCGAACGGGCCGTCCTGTGCCACCGCTTGCAGAGCGGTGTATCCGCCGGCGCTGGCACCGCGGATGAACACCTGCCCCGGCAACGCCCGCCCCGCCGATAGCAGGTGCACCGCCACAGCAGCGCAGTCGTCGACGTCGTCCAGGCCCCACCGTCCGTGGAGCGACTTCCGGAACGTCCGGCCGTACCCGGTGCTACCTAGGTAGTCGACGTCAACGATGGCGAACCCACGACTGGTGAAGAACTGCGCCTGCCAGTCCAGGCGCAGCAGACACGAGGCGGTAGGCCCGGGATGCGCGCGAACGATCACTGGTGCGAGCCAGTCCGCAGTCGAGTTCGTCGGCGCGTACACCAGGGCAATGACCTCCCGGCCACCGGCCACCCGTACGCGGAGCTCCGTCGGCGTGGATACCCGCACGCCGTCGAGCGCGGCATGTTCCGGGCTGGCGAGCACCTCCACCTGAGCGGGATCGATGTCAGCCACGTCTACGAGTGCGACCTGCGGGGCTGCGGTCGGCGACGAACCGATCAACGCCACCGTCGTCCCTCGGAGGGCGAGGTACGGCTTGATCGACGTGTACGGCAGGTCGACCGGACGGACAGTGCCGTCGGGCTCGATGACGACAAGGCGGTGTCGCGGCCCCTCCTGCACAACCGCGACGATCCGACCGTCGTTGAGGAAGCCGTACGACGCGTAGCCCAACTCCCAGGGCTCTGCAGCGCATTCGCCCGCGATCGGTGCCACCGCCTCCACCGTGAGGCGGTCCCACCGGTAGAGGTTCCACCAACCACTGCGGTCCGACACGAAGTACAACGCTCCGTCGGGTCCCCATCGCGGCTCTACCGCCGATTCCCCCGGACCACCGGCCAGCTTCACGGGATTCTCGACCTCACCGTGCGGCGAGTAGGCGGCGGTCCACACCTCGCAGGCATCCCACGGCATGTCGTGCTCGCTCCAAGCGGTCCACGCCAACCGACCCGGGCCTGGCCGAGGCGCGCCGAGAAACGCCGGGGACGAGACCAGAGTCCGCATCCGCGGAGCGCCGGTGAGGGGCACCGCCACGAGCTGGTCACCCTGCTCCGACTCCCGCACGGCCAGCAACTCGCCGTTACCGATCGTCAGATCACCGAAGCACCCGTGACCGACCAATTCGAGTTCGTCGCCATCCAGGCGCCTCCGGTAAAGGCGATCTCCGCCGACGCACCACAACGTTCCCTCGGCGACAACGAACGATCCGCCCCCGTACGCGTGCGCTCCGCTGCCGACATCGAAGTTCTTCGGACTGACATCATCCTTGCCATCGCTTGCCCGCCAGCCCGTCACCGTCGTCCCCTGGTCCGCGTCGGGACGGGTCTCCAGCCAATACACGCCATCGTCACCGGCACGTAGCTGGTCGTAGCTCACCGAGGCGCGGACGGCGTCGTCGACCGACACTTCATCGGTCCTGCCCGCCACCCTCACGTGTCCTCCTCGAACAACTCCCAGCAGGCCGGACTACAGCCGGCTCGCCAAACGGTCCGGGCATCGGCAAGGCCGCCGGCCGGTCTCGGCTCTCAGCCGCCAGTTACCACTGCCGTCGCACCGGAGACCGCGTCGGCGACGGCTTGTCCCAGCGGGGTGTTCTGGGTGAGTCGGGCAGCGAGGGTGCCGAGGAATTGGTCGCCTGCGCCGGTGGTGTCGGTGGCGTGGACGTGTGGTGCGGGGACCAGCTTGGTGTGTTCGGCGGTGCTGTAGGCAGCACCGCGGGCGCCTGCGGTCACCACGGCTACCCGTGGTCCCAGCTCACGAAGCTTCTGAGCCGCGATCGTCGGCTCGACGTGGTGCCGGCCGAGGATCGCGGCGGCCTCGTGTTCGTTGCAGACGAAGAGGTCGAGGGCGGTGAGCACGGCTGACCCGAGCGTGGGGTGCGGTACGAGGTTGCCAATGAGTGTCTCGGCCCGGTGGTGCTGGAGGACGGCGTCGACGGCGTCGGGTGGAAGGTCGAGTTGGGTGAGCACGGTTGGTGCGTGCAGTCGCCGTAGCGCGTCGCGTACCTGTCGAGCGGTGAGTTCTGTCGCAGGAGACAGTGCGAGGACGATGTGGTTCTCGGCGTCGGGGGTGACTTCCACGATCGCCACGCCGGTCGGCGCCGATGGTATGAGCTGGAAGAACGACACGTCGACGCCCGCGTCGGTGAGGGCGCGTCGCAGGAAGGTGCCCCAGTCGTCGGTGCCGGCGTTGGCGACCAGGGTGGTCCGGGCACCTGCGCCGGCAGCGGCCCTGGCCTGGTTGAGGCTCTTGCCGCCGGCTGTGGTGGTGGCGGGTGCCGAGGCGAATGTCGTGCGTCCCGGCTGTGGTCGTCGGGGGATCCGGACGGTGATGTCGATGTTGGCTCGGCCGACGACGATCACCTGTGGTGGCGATGGGGACATCTCGTCGGGCTGGTGGTCGGTCATCCGGTGACGGCGACCCGGTCGAGGAGTTCCCGGACCTGCGGGTGCTGGGAGAAGGGCTTGAGCTGCCGAGCCAGGGCGAGAATGTCACGGTGGACGCGTGCTGAGCCGGTCGTGGTGGCCAGGGTCAGCGCTTCGTCGGCGGTGGTCGCGGCCTGCTCCGGTTCGGCGGCGGCCAGGTAGGCGTGTGCTGTCCGGGAGAGGTACATGCCGCGTTCGCGCCGATAGCGGTCAGGCCAGTGGTTGACGGCGGTGGTGAAGCTGGTGATGGCCCGGTGTGGTTGGTTGAGGCGGAGCCATCCCTCGCCCTCCTGGGCGGCCAGGTACGGCGGTGTGCAGAAGGACCCGAGTGCGTGCTCGTCGTCGATGGCCGAACCGGTCGCGACGAGCGTCTGGGCGCGCTCGATCGCGGTCTGGAAGCCGGCGGTGTCGTTGTCGAGGGTGCTGCCGTGTGCTTCCTGCACGGCGGCGAAGGCGTGGACGAGCGGGGGCACGTCGTGGCAGCGGGAGGCGGCGCGGGCCAGTCCGACGACGCGGTCGTCGTCACCGGTGCCGACCATACGTTGCGCCCTGCGTGCCAGCACGTAGGAGCTGAATTCCCGATCGTCGGCCTCCTGAGCCATGCCGGACGCGCGGTCGAGCCAGCGGTCCCCGGCTGTACGGTCGCCGAGGTCGTCGCTGAGCCAGCCGCCGAACTCGCTCCAACGGGCCTCGGTGCTCAGAAGCCGGTCGCGAAGCTGCCCTCGGGCCTGTCGACGGAGGGCGGCGATCTGCGTGATCTGCTGCTCGACGGTAGCCAGGATGGTGCGGCCGCCCAGCTTGTCGTCGGCCTGCACCAGGAGGGCGCGGAGTTCGGCGAAGTGGTCCACGACAGCGGGGTCGACGGCTGTCGGGCGGGCCGCTCCAGCAGGGCCGGCAGCCTTCAGGGCGGTGAGACCGGCGGCGAGTTCCAGCAGTGTCCGCCGGGTGACCCGGAATGACATCGCCTGCCCGTCGGACATGACCTCAAGGGTAGCCGTGGCGACGCCGTCACGGTGCTCCTCGTCAGGTGTGAGGACGATGTCGGCAACAGTCGACAGCGGTACCGCAGTGTCGGGCATGGTGTCCGCGATCCCGTGGACACCATTGCTCGGTGTTGCAGGGTGAGCCGCAGTGCCGACAGCGACCGCCGGCTGCCGCGAGCTCCACAGTGGAGCAACGCCATCGCGGGCTACCGGTGGCAGGGCAGCGGCGATCCGGGCCATCCGCGCCTGTTCACGGGCCAAGACGCTCTGGGCTCGGTACCGTGCCTGCAGCTCAGCGACCTTCCGGTGCTGCGCGATGAGCGCGCCGTCTGCCGAGAGCGCCTGATCGGCAAGCTGCCAGAAGCTGGCGGGTGACTGGCTCCGGCCGATCTCGAGGTTGGCGACGGTGCTTCGGGAGTAGCGGATTCGCGCGGCCAGGCTGGCCTGCGTCAGGCCTGCGGCTGCCCGCCACGCGGTCAACTGCGCGCCGAGCGCCTTCTGCGACTCGGTCACCTGCTCCGGCGTAATCAGCATCCACATCACCGACCAGTTGTGTGATCAGAATTGTCATTCGAAATGTCGGCAGTTTGTCAGAGCTGGCCGACACTCCCGCCGACCGGGTGTTCTGATCCTGCCACAGCGGATCGAGAGAAGCCACTGGCGGCGCCGCGAATGGGTTGCTGTGCGATAACGAGCCCAGCGTGTTGACCCAGCCGGTGCCATCAGTTCGATCGGCGTCGTCAAGCGCTCGAAGTGGAGCTTTCGAATGTCAGAACTGGGAGTGCTGAATGCTCTGAATCGTGGCCGGCGGTGCCGGCATATATCGCTCTCAGGCTCGCAAGCAGCCAGTCGTCTGCTCACCTCGCGCGCCGTCGTCGCCAAAACGGGCTGCACAGGTAGCCGGAGTGCCCGTCACCACCGGGCCAATCGGCACCCGACACACGGACAGAACCCGCTCGGCCGAGTTGGTGGCCCGGGGCCGACCCCGACCGCGCCGCAAGGAAGACCCATCTCACGGAAGGAGCGGACAGCCCAGCCCATCAGGTACGTGGCACCAGCCCGACACGCTTTCGCAGAAGGAGAAACGGCACCGATGACCGACACGATCACTGCTAACCCGACGATCGAGGCTTACACCGGCGAGGTGGATCTGTCCCGTGCCCACTTCGTGGGCATCGGCGGCAGCGCCATGTCCGGCCTGGCTCACCTCCTGGCCGTGCTGGGACACGAGGTGAGCGGCAGCGACGTGAACGACTCGTCCAACCTGGCAGGACTGCGCAGCGTCGGCGTGCGGGTGCACGTCGGACACGACGCCGGGCACATCGCCGGGGCGAGCTGCGTCGTCTACACCACCGTGGCCCGCAACGCTCCGGAGATCGACGCGGCCCGCGCCGCAGGTATCCCGGTGGTGCACCGGGCACAGGTGCTCGACACCCTCGCGGCGAACCGCCGGCTCGTCGCGGTGTCCGGATCGCACGGCAAGTCCACGACGACGGCCATCGTGGCCCATCTCCTGCGCACACTGGGCGGGGATCCCACGTACCTGATCGGGGCCGACCTGACAGGCCCGGGTTCCGGTGCCCACCTGGGCCGGTCACGGCTGCTGGTGGCCGAGGCGGACGAGTCCGACCGGTCGTTCCACTTCCTCACCCCGTCGATCGCCGTGATCACCAACGTCACCGACGACCACCCGGAGAACTTCGTCGACCACGCCGCGCTCCTGCGCGCCTACGTCGGCTTCGGTAGCCGGGTCGCGCCCGCCGGCTTCCTCGTCGTCAACGCCGACTGCGTCGGCGCCACCGTCGCCGCCGACGTCATCCAGAGTGAGCGACCCGACGTGACGGTGCTGCGGTACGGCCGGGACCGCTCCGCCGACGTGCGCCTGACCGACACCCGGGTCGACGGGTGGTCCGGCGTGGCCACGGTGCGGATGCCCGACGGCGGTGAGGTCACGTTGTCCCTGCCGACCCCGGCACCGCACCACCTGCACAACGCGGCGGCCGCCATGGCGTGCGCGACTGCGCTCGGCCTGGATCCCGTCGGCGCGGCCGCAGCGGCGGGCTCCTTCCCGGGGGTACGTCGGCGCTTCGAGCACGTCGACACCCGCGCCGGGGTCACGGTGGTCGACTCGTACGCCGATCACCCGCACGAGATCGCCGCCGATCTCGACGCCGCCCGCGCCCTGGCCGGTGGACGGGTGATCGTGGTGTTCCAGCCGTCCGGTCACGCCCGGGTGCTGGCGTTCGGCACGTGGATCGGCCAGGTCCTGGCCGACAAGGCCGACCATGTCCTGCTGCTCGACGTGCACGGCACCGTCCCACCGGGCCACTCGCGGGCGGACGTCTCGTCCATCGCTGCCCGGCTGCCGGGAGGCCGCTACCGCATGTCCGCCGGCCCGGATCAGGTGGGCCGGCTCGTGGGCGGGCTGGCGAGGCCGGGTGACGTGGTGCTGACGATGGGCACCGGGGACGTGACCGGCTACGGATCGGTGATCATGGACAGCCTCGGCAGCCGGTCCGAGGTGCTGCTGTCCGCCTGACCTTCACGCCGTGACGGCGCCGGGCTCCTCGACAAGCTTGTCGGCAAGCGTCAGGAGCCCGGCGCTGTTGGCGGCCTTGACCAGGACGACGTCGCCCGGACGTAGCCCGTCACGCAGCAACTCCCACGCCGCCGCCACGTCGGCCGCCCGGTCGACCACCGTCGTGCCGCCGTCGGCGCCGGCGGCGTAGTGGGCGGCGTCCGCCCCACCGATCGCGACCAGCCATCCCGCGCCGACCTCGACGACCTGCCGGCCGATCTCCTGGTGCACCTGGGCGGCGTGTTCACCTAGTTCGGCCATCTCACCGAGTACCGCGACCGCCCGCCGGTCCCCACCGGTCATCGTCGACAGGGCCCGTAGTGCCGCCCGCATGGCATCCGGTGCCGCGTTGTAGGCGTCGTTGATGATCGTCACCCCGTCCGCGCGGGTGGTGACCTGCATGCGTCCCGGTGACACCGCTTCGGCCCGCGACAGCGCCTCGGCCACCGCCTCAATCGGATGCCCGAGGCCCAGGGCGACGGTGGCGGCGGCCAGCGCGTTGGACGCCTGGTGCAGCCCGTACAGGCGCAGCCGCACCTGCGCGGTTTCCCCCTCGTGGACGAGTCGGAACGCCGCGCGGCCCAGCGCGTCGACCGTCACGTCCTCGGCCCGTACGTCAGCCGGCCCGTCGATGCCGTAGGTGAGGACCCTTGCCCGGGTGCGGGTGGCCATGGCGGCCACGAGCGGATCGTCGCCGTTGAGCACCGCCAACCCGCCCTCGCCGGGCAGTGCCTCCACGATCTCGCCCTTGGCGAGCGCGATGTTCTCCACCGACCCGAACTCACCCAGGTGCGCGTGTCCGACCCGCGTCACGACGCTGACCGACGGCGGGGCGAGCCGGGTCAGGTAGGCCACGTGCCCGACACCCCGGGCGCCCATCTCCAGCACCAGGTAGCGGGTGTCGGCGGTGGCGCGGGTGACCGTGTACGGCAGGCCGAGCTCGTTGTTGTTGGAAGCCCGGTTCGCGACCGTCTCCCCGAACGCCGACAACACCTGCGCCAGGATGTCCTTGGTCGACGTCTTCCCCACCGACCCGGTCACGCCGATCACCGTCGTGTCCGGCAGGCGGTCGACGACCATGCGGGCCAGCCGGCCGTACGCGGTCGGCACATCGTCGACGACGACAGCGGGGACACCCACCTGCCGGGACGCCAGAACCGCCACCGCGCCCGCCTCCACCGCCCGCGCGGCGTAGTCATGGCCGTCGACCCGCTCACCGGGCAGCGCGACAAACATCCCACCCGGCTCGACCCGCCGGCTGTCGAACACCACAGGCGCCGTGACCGTCACCTCGTCAGACCCGTCCCGCACCGTCCCGCCCACAGCGGCGGCGATCTCTCCCAGAGTCATCGCAAGCACACCGAGAACCTACCGCCCGAGGATATGGACCAGTCGCAGATCCGGACACAGGCCGCCGGCCGCAGCTGGCACCCGAAACACCAGCTCGGGAGGCCGGCACCGCGTCTCGCGATTCGCGGACCGACGACGTTGGGAGTTTGTCGGAGTTCGACTCCGACAAACTCCGACAACGCACCTCTTGACTGCCCTTGGTGTGGTCGTGCCGCAGTTCGGACTGGCAGCATGCCGCCAGCCTGCCCACCGGCGACGATGAACGTGGCGGCGGGGACTCGGCGTGGTGAGCAGCAAGGTCAGCGGTCCAGTGCGCCTGATGACGGCGTACGCGAGGTGTTGGGCCAGGGCCCCTGCGGCGTCGGCGACCTCGTCGAGAAGCTCCGCCGCAGCCCGACGAATGCCGCTCCCGTCCGAGAATCGAGCGGCATTGAGGACTCACTGTCAGGCGGTGGCGTCGACCGGGTCGCGCACCGGCTCGTTCCCGGGATCGTCAGCCGTGACCGCCGGACATGCCCGGCACAGTGCTGACCAGGGCTGTCAGTGCTGCACACACCCCCTGACAGGCCCTCCGTGCCGTCCCCACCCGGTCCAGACACCCTCCCGATCGGGAGGGAACCTCTTCCTGCCCAGGAGGAACGTCGCGCAACTCCCTGTTCCCGCCACTCGGCTTGCCCATCGAGCCCAGGACGCCAAGACCGCTGATGTGGGGACCCATGCGTCGAGCCGGGAATCCGGTCCACCCCCTACCCGGTGTTTCTATCGAGCCCGGTCGGCGGGTTCGGCCGCCTGCGGAGGTGGGGCGGTCGGATCTCGCTCGACGCGCTTCCGAGCGGTCGGGAGACTGGCGGTCGTGAGAGCCGAGATGGTGTTTCCGGACGGCGCGTGGCAGGAGGTCAGGTTCGGTCTGTTCGAGCCGACCCTCGACTACAGCGGCAGCGCATGGGATCGGGACGTCCTCGACCCGTGGGTTGCCACCCACTCGTCGATCCTGGCGGCGTTGCGGCAGGTCGGTGAGCCGAGGATGGCCGCCGTCGCGTTGGCGCACGAGGACCTGTGGACGTTGTACGCGGTGAGCAGGGTGCTGGAGTTGCTGATCCTGCCCAGCCAGCCGCCCGCCACCGATCCCGGCGACCCCACGGACTGGCTTCCGGCTTCGGCGTACCGGCGGTTCGTCGCCGCGATCGGCGGCACGTCGCCAGCCGGGGAAGGGTTCCATCCGTTCCTGCACGAGATCGTCGAGGTCGAGCCAGCGGACGATCCGCAGGCGCCGCCGGTGCTGGCCGGGCAGTGGTGGCCGGGTTGTCTCGTCGGGTCGCTGCTGCTCATGCGCGGCGGCGTGAGCGTCCGCGCCGGCGCCGACCACCTGGATCCCGCGCTCACCGCGACCTCGACGTTGTACTGGGCGTGGCGGCGGCGGTACCGGCAGGTGGCTGACCCGTCGCACGGTTGGGGCAGCAACTCGCAGTGGCGTACCGGCTTCCGCCGTGACTACCGGCTGGCCGACCTGCTCGTCTACAACGCGGACGCGGCGCTGGACCCGACGCCTCCGCATCCCGGCGGCCAGGACCGGAGCACGGACGTGGACCTGCTGCGGTACCGGTGCAGCACCCTGGTCGACCACGGCGACGACCAGTGGGTATGGGACAGCCACCACGTCGAACCCACAGCACCCACCGCAGCGCCGCCTGAGTAAGCGATGCACCCCGAGCGGAGATCCCCCTGGCCGGGAGGGCCCGGCTCAGGTCAGGGGCCGGTCGGGGTGAGTCGTAGTTCGGGGACGTGTTCGGTGGCGGCGTCGATCACGGTGCGGGCGAGGGCTGCCGGGAGGCCGGCTTGCGCGGCGAGGTCCTCGATGGTGGTGTGTTGTTGGTTGAGGAGGTCGACGGCCTTGCCGAGGAGGGAGGGTTGTTCGCGGGGGCCGAGGTCGCCGGGTTCGGGGTGGCCCCACTGGGCGAGCAGGCTCATCCCGCGCCGGTAGGTGTGGTCTCGGTAGATGCCGAGGTCGTGTCCCCGGTAGACGAGGGCTTTCAGGCTGATGCCCCAGCGGCGTTTCAGTTCGTGCAGTCGGTCGAAGTCCAGCCGGGCGGGAAGCTCGGCGGCGAGGGTGGTGCTGGGGGCGAGGAATTCGGAGGCGAAGGCGGTGGCCTCCCGTTCCAGGAGTTGGCTGCCCGGCTCGGCGTCGTGGTGCAGCAGCAGATGGCCGAGTTCGTGGGCGGCGTCCATCCGGGAGCGGGCCTTGTCGTTCTTGGCCGGGTTGAGGAAGACGAACGGTCGCTGGCCGTACCAGTGTGAGAACGCGTCGACCCGTTCGGAGGCGTCCGGCAGGGACAACACGATCACCCCGTGCGCCTCCAGCAGCCGTACCATGTGCGGCACCGGCCCGTCGTCGAGGCCGAACTCCGCACGTGCCGCCGCGGCGACCGTACGGACGTCCTCGGCCCGGGCCGGTTCCGGCCAGTCGAGCTGCGGCAGCCGCAACTGCGGCAGCCGCAACTGCCGGCCCACGGCCTCGACGACCCGCCAGGCGACCTCACCGAACGCCTCCGCCTGGTCCCGCTCCGCCTGACTGGTGGCCCGCAGGCTACGGAAGTGCGCCCGTCCCGGCGACGCCGGAGCCGGGACCCCGGCGGCGAAGAACTCCACAGGCATCGCCAACGCCAACGCCAGCCGGGCCAGCACCGCCGCCGAGGGGCGGGCCTGCCCCAACTCGTACTGGCTGACCGCCGCCGCCGTCACCCCGACCTGCCGGGCCAACTCGTTCTTCCGCATCCGCCGCCACCTACGGGCCAACCCCAGCGCGTGCGGCTCGAACCCCGCCACGGCCGCGGTGACCGGCACCGGCGGGCGAACCCCGCCCGTCACGCCCGTCGGCCGGCAACAGCACCGAGGGTACGACCGGAGCCGGCAGCGGGCCGCAGCGGGCCGAGCGGCAGTTCCGGCACGGGCAGCTCGTCGTGGCGCTGCGCCGGGACCCCGACGGGGTCACCGACCATCGGCAGCGGCGTCCCCACCGTGACGGCGTCACCGAACCAGAGCGTCACCTCGAACCACGGCGACCCGCCCTCACGGTTGTCACGGGGCAACCCGAGGTACGCCGTCGCCTCGCCCGTGCCGATGTCACCGGTGTGCGCGACCCGCAGGTGCCGCTTCGGGGGCACCACCCCGGCGAAGACCTCCGGGAACTGCTCCGCGTCGTCGAAGGCCAACTGCCCGTCGCGGCTGTTCTCCACCGCCCCGCCGAGGCGGGCCTCGCTGCCCTCCCACCGGATCGATTCGATCCCACCCTGCAACGAGTACAACCGCACCACATAGCCGGCGCAGAGGATCTCCAGGGAGTTGTCCTCCACCCGCACCCGTACCCCGTCGACACCGTCGAAGGACGCCTTGCCCAGATTCGTCAGGTTCCGCCACACCGTGGTGCCGAAACTCATCGCGTCGTCACCCAGCTCCGGCTCGTGCCGGTCCGCAGCGCGCCGGTACACCTGCCGGATCAACCCGCCCAACGGCTCCAGCACGCCCCGCCCGTCCAGTACCGCCACCGCGTCATCCAGCAACCCCATGCCGCAGAATCTAGTCCATACCGCAGTTGATGTTGCGGAAATCAAGCAGCCGACACGCCCGACGTCGAACACGGTGCCGCCGACGCGGGCCTCACCGGACGACGCCAGCGACGCGCGCCCGGCAGCCCTTTCCGAGGCGGCTTCGGGTGCGAGAGGCCTACTCCTCGTCGGGGTCCTCGATGCGGACGCCCAGTGCACCGGCGAGGGCGTACGACAGGGCGATGAGGTCCTGGTGGGCGAGGACCGCGCCGGTCATGCTGGTCACGCCGCCGATCCCGGTGAGGTCGCAGCGGGCGAAACGGGTGCCGTCCATGCCCGCCTGGGAGAACTGCGCGCCGGTCAGGTCGCAGTCGGTGAAGCGGGCGCCGCGCAGGTCCGCGTGTTGGAAGTCGGCCCGGGTCAGGTTGCAGCCCTCAAACGCCACGTTCGCGAAGGTGGTGAACCGCCACGACGACAGGTCGAGTCGGCAGTCCGCGATCGTGACGTCCCGCAGCGCCCCGTTGACCCACTGCAGGCCGGTCATCCGCGCCGTGGACAGCCGTACCCGGAGCATCGACGACCTGTCCGTCCGCAGGTTCGCCAGGTTCGTACCCTCGAACACGCAGTCGGTGAACCGCGCCGCCTCCAGCCGGGTACCGCTGAGGTCGGTGCGGGTGAGGCGGCACCGGGTGAACTCGGCCCCGTCCGCCGACCGCCCCGACAGGTCGAGGTCGCCCAGGCCCAGCCGCTCGAACGTCGCCTCGTCGCCGATGGTCAGGTCCCCGGCGGAGGTCAGGTCCGGCGACGCCGGCAGTTTCGGTGCCGCCGGAGCCCGCCACCGGGCGGCACCACGAGCGGACGAACGGGCGACCATGCCGCGCACGCTAGCCCAACAGGTGCAGACCGCCGACGGTGGCACGCGGGCGGTCAGGCGGTTCTGGGCCGGTTCCGGCGGATCTTCTCCGCGACAGCGTCGGCGGCGTCGTGGTGCATCTCCCTGGTGACGCTCTGGTACGTGTCGCGGGTCAGGGTGGTGGTGGAGTGGCCGAGCTGTTCGGAGACGACCTTGATGTCCACCCCGGCGGCCAGGGCGATGGTGGCGGCGCTGTGCCGCAGGTCGTGCAGGCGGGTCGGCGGGAGCCCGGCCTGGCGTACGAGCCTGCGGAACCGCTGGGTGACCCCGCTGGGATGCCACGGCCGGCCGTCGGGGCGGACGAAGAACAGGCCGGTGTCGGGCCACGCCTCGCCGGCGGCGAGGCGCCACTGGGCGCGGCGGGCCCGGTAGGCGGCGAGAACCCTGACCGTCTCGGCGTCGAGGGCGAGGTCACGGTTACCCGCCCTGCTCTTGGGCTTCTTGCGTACGGCGGTGTAGCCGTGGGTGGCGATCTGGTGGTTGATCGTCAGCTCACGCCTGTCGAGGCGGACCTCGGCGTCGAGCAGCCCACAGGCCTCGCCACGCCGGGGACCCCGGTAGGCCATGAGGTGCCACATCGGGTACAGGTCGGGTGCGTGCACCCGGGCGTGGTCGAGGAACGCGACGATCTGCTCGTCGGTCCACACCATGACCCGACCCGGAACCTGCCCGGTGGCCCTCCACCGCTCCACGCGTTCGGCCTCCCACACGATCGGCACCGGCCGGTCGCCGGGAACCTTGACCAACGCGGCCGGGTTGGAACCGACGATCACCTCCTCGGCGAGAGCGTCGTTGATCGCCTTACGCAGGCAGGCGCGGATACGCTGCCGGGTCGACGCGCCGGTGGTCCGGACACCGACGACCGACGCGCGCACGTCAGGGTCGCCGCTGGCCCTCGCCGCACGGATCTCCTGGTTGCGGCGTTCGATCGCGGCGAACATGGCCCTGATGTGGCCGGTTCGCAGCCTGTCCAGCGGGATCTCCCCGAGGTGCGGGATCAGGTGCACCCGGACGAGCGACTCGTAGCCACACGCGGTGTTGTCATCGACGGTCAGGTGGGTGAGCCATTCGGTGAGGTACTCGCCGACGGTCACCATGTCAGCCAGCGAACCGTCACCACGCAGCCGTTGCCGGATCCGGTCCACCTCGGGCAGCGGCCGGCCCGACCGCACACAGTTCTGCAACAGGTCGGCGATCTCGGTACGACGGCCGCGGTCCCGGACCGCGAGGGCGAGCAGTGCCCGGGCGTGGTCCAACTCGGCGGCGGCGTCACGGCGGGTCGACAGCCCGGACCGGCGCAACTGCCGACGCCGACCGTCACTGGTCGGCGGCAGTTCCAACTGGTAGGTCCAGTGACCGTGCTCGAAACTCCAGGACCGGTTGGGGCGACGCAGCTTCGGGCACTCGTTGCCCAACGGCCTACCGGTATCGGGGTGGCGGCAGCCGCAGCGTTTGAAGATGCTCCCGTCTGGCATAGCTTGTGGTGCTCCTCGGGTTCGTGGTGCGGCATCGGTTTGTCGATCGACATCCACGCGTGACACGCCGCGACGATCAAGTCATCGACGGACACCGGCCATCGCCGGGGTCGACGCTGCGGCCAGCGGGTCCGCCCTTCGGCTCCGGCGAGACAGGAGGGCAGCGCGGAGGCGGTCAGGGCGGGTCCCCGACGCTGTCGGCGTCCCCTGCGTCCGGCCCGGGACCGGTCGGATCCGGCAGGTGCAGCATGGCCAGGATCGGCGCGGTCGGTACCCGGTAGCGGGCACCGACCCGGTACAGCGGCGTGGGGAACGCGTCACGGCGGGCCAGCTTGTAGGCGGCCGAGCGGGACATGCCCAGGATGGCGGCGGCCGTGGCGAGGTCCGTGCTCGGACCCAACGCGCGGATCCGCTCGGCGGTCCACGCCTGCCGCTCCTCATGGCGGGACGCCTCATCGGTGGCGGGTGTGGCGGTTCGGGTTCGTCGTGGCGGTCGCATGGTCGGTCTCCCTGATGAAGAAGCTCGCGGTGACATGGTGAAAGACCCGGCGACGAAGGACGCCGGGTCCGAGCGGTGCGAGGCGTGTCTTTGGTGTAGGGGCCGTGGCACGGCGGTAGCGTGGTCGGCCTGCGGCAGCGGAGGTGAACGGTGGCCAGGACGTGGTTGTCGATCCGGGTCGAACTCGTCTCCGGGCGGGGCGAGGACTACTGGCCCCGGCCAGGCCGGATCCTCGCCGCCGCCAGGTCGCACACGTTCGAGCAACTGGGCACGGCCATCGACCTGGCCTTCGCCCGCTGGGACCTCGCGCACCTACGGCTGTTCACCCTGGCCGACCAGACCCCGGTCTGCTCCTTCCGAACGTGGGAAGACACACCGGACGGCGCGGTGGACAGCGACAGGACCACACTGGGCCGACTCGCACCGAGTGATCAGTTCGCCTACGTGTTCGACATGGGCGACGACTGGGCCCACCTGTGCACCGTCGCCGACTACCGCATCGACCCACTCGACGAACTCGGCTTGGCGGTCACCCAGCCCACCCCGTACCGGGGCTGGGGCGACATACCGGACCAGTACGGCCGCCGCTGGGACGGCGACGACGGGTCCGCTGCGCCGAGACGACCCAGCAATCCCCTGGTCGACCTGCCGCCCGTCCTGCCGTGGTGGGGACCCCGACGGCGGTAGCCACGGCCGACAACCTTCGTCGCCGGCCACCACGTCCGCGCAGCGCCACGTGTCGTAGGTGACGCCGGCGGACGGCGGTGACCTGGCCGACCACTGTCTGCCCCCTGACAGAGCGATGGGAACCCGGCGCGAGACGAGGGAAACCCGCTGCAGCGACTGGCCAAGCGGGCTGAGGTCATCCGCGTCGACCGGCTGGCCACCGGCCGTGATCACCGGCCACGATGCGCTCACACCCCCAAACCGGGCTCTGTCAGCTCTGGCGAACACTTCCCGGCCTCACAGCCCTCTGACAGCGGCTCACAAGGCCACGGCGATCTCACAGAACATGCAAAAGACGCTGGCCACTGATGCTTACAACCCGCCCGCTGGGCTCGCGGTATTCCGGCCTGCCCGACCGGTCGGATAGACCGGGCTATCTCCTGCAGGGACCCAAGCCTCACCGCCTCCGGCCGCTCAGAGAACAGGACCGGCGGGATCGCCGGTTGGCCAGCGCTGTCAGCCCTCCGACTCGTCGACGTAGCCCGTGACAGTCGTCGTGGCGCTGTCACTGTCTTCCGTCGTGGACTTCTATCAGAGGTCCGCCGCCATGGCGGAGCCCACGCTGACAGATGTCACCGCGCCGCGATGGTGACTCTGACAGAGACCACCGGTCCGACGGCTACTCTCGGTGCTTCGACATCCACGCTCATCGACTGACGGGCCGCTGACAGGGGGCGCTGTCAGAGCTGCCGACAGAGATAGCGTCTGACCACCCGCGATGTTTCGAAGAGTCAACCGTCTCCCCACCGACACATCCCTAATCGCGGATGGCACTGCGGCTCCGTCTGTCAATTCGCAGTTCAGAACCGCTCTGTCAGCGATCAGTCCGATGATCGTCGTTACCGCTGACGCGTCCGGTTCTCTCCGCGAGAGCGGCCAGCCACGGCGAAGCAGGAGGCTGGCGCGGGAGCCGCGCTGTCAAAGGCGATCTGCCCATCAGGACGCAATCGATGTCACAACACCTCCTGCCAGTGACACGAGCGTCGTGTCACTGACGGTCCTGGCGGGCTGAAGCTGTGACACGGGTGCGGTGCGACGCACGAATCGGCCCCTGCCATCGTCGCTGCCCACTCAGCGCTGGACGACAGCGCGTCCATGTCGCGTAGGGGGTTCACCACCAGCGACGCCTGACCCTTCCGCTGGGTAGGGCGGCACACTAGACGGCTGAGGCTGGGGCTAGGGAGACCATGGAGGTACGCCGTAGCGTGCCGCCGCCTTCGATGTTGAGTGCACCCTGGTCCATCAGGGGTTTCAGCGCCGTGATCACGTGTTCCGGTCGGTACACCGTTTCCAGCAGGGCGAAGTGTCGCAGGTCTTCGACGCGGACGGGTCCGCTGCGTCGAAGCTGTTGGGTGAGTAGTCGGGTCAGCGGTCCGAGTTGTGGTTCGTTGACGTCGAACAGCGTCTCGGCCTGTTCGTCGCGGGGGTCGCGGAAGCCGACGCCTTGGGTGCGGTCGACCTCCCAGAGGCTGTCCTTCATCTTCTGCACGCCGAGACGATGGCCGGTGCCGAAGATCAAATAGAGCGGCTGCCCCTTCCTGGGGATCAGCTCGAAGTCCAACAGGTAGGGAAAGCCTGCTGCGTGCAGTGCTTGCCGGTAGCAGGTGAGAATGTGCCGGCTCTTCGCTCCTGGCGCCAGGTCTGCCACGGATCGCCAGGCGGGGTTGCCGCCGAACACCTCATCGCCAGCTTCGCCCAGGTCGCTGACGAAGCGTACGAAGTGCTGCGGGAACAGGGTGACGATGACCTCGCTGGAGACGTTCGTGGCCAGGCGCCGAAGGAGGCGATATGGCACTGGCGCGTTACCCCAGGAGTCGAGGTTGGCGAAGATCGGTTGCCCCCAGGCACGCATCTCGTCGAGGGTGACCTCCAGATGGGAGGCGCAGGTACCCTTAACGATCTTTACCGGCATGGCGACGTCAGTGCGCGGCCTTTCGGGGAATGCCTTCGTCAGGTTCGCCCGGAGCATGTCGACACAGCGTTGGTCGTCGTCGACAAAGGCGAAGCGGGCGACGCCCCTGGTCTTTGGCACCTTGTTGACCAGCGCCCGCATTGCTATGACTGGCGACCCAGGCTCGTCGCCCTTGTAGATCCCTGGGCCGGCGAAGCCCTCGGCGTAGGTGACCGAGGGATAGGCGTTGGAGCCGGCGAGGAGGATGGGAAACCAACGCTCAAGATAGCGCTGGTAGATGTCGTGCTTGGCGCCCGTGTGTGGGGCGCATTCCCACGGCACCTCACCATTGACCGGCATCCGCACCCCCTGGCTACCGACAGTCAGGCGTCAGTGTCTCATCGCAACGCCGTTGACGGAACCCATCGACCGATGGCCGACTGCGCGAAGCGACTACGGCGGTCACGCCTTCAGTGGGGTGCCAGCGAATATGCGCTTAGGCATGGCCGAGTGTTCGCGCCCGTCTAGCTCACGGCCGCCAGCCTTCGGTGTGCGGCCCCCCCACTGTTTGAAGAAGAAGGCGGTCCCCGCCTCGCCGCACCGATCCCGCAGATGCCGGACCCACAGCGGGTCCACTGGTCGGTGGACAGGCCCGGACTCGCCCCCAGCGATGAGCCAGTCGATACCGTCCAAGTTCAAGTCAGTTAACGGGCCGAGCAGGGGCTCTGCGGAGATGAAGCGGACAGCAGCCGGAACCCGCCGCAAGTCGTCCACGCGGGATAGTTCTGTAGCGCCCTCCACGCTGACGCCCATCCAGATGTTCGGTGCCCAGTCCAGCTGCGGGGCTACCTTCGCCAGCCTGCCTGCTCGTTTCGTGAGCAGCTGGTAGGTATGCTGCGGCGTCTCGCGCATCACCTCGAACACCCGCTGCACGAAGGGCAGCGGTACGCGAGCGTGGAAGAGATCCGACATCGAGTTCACGAATACGATCCGGGGATCGCGCCAGCGCCGGGGGACTTCCAGGGCGTCCTCGTGCACCGCGACTCCGAAGCCCGGGCCGGAGGTGCGCGGATCACCGTCGGTCTGGTACTTGGCTGACCCCATAGCCTTCAGCCGCTTCGACAGAGTGAGGGCGTAGCAGTTGTCGCAGCCCCGGGAAATGCGATCGCACCCGGTGGTGGGGTTCCATGTTGCCTCTGTCCACTCGATGGGACTGTGGTCCGCCACCGAATCACCTCCCTCGCACCTACCCTGTCGAACGTCCGTACGATACGGAAACGATCGCTGAAAGTCACCGCTTGACTGGTCGTTACGATGTCGTGACACCGCATACAACGGCTTGGCAAGCGGATAGACGTTGGTGGCGGATGCCGCGCAACCAGACAGCAGCCGGTCAGCGGGTCAGCATGGCCGGGCTGCCTCCACGAGAGCCACATGCCAACCGCCGGGTCGGTTGCGGCAACCGCTCCAAGCAATCCACCGATCCGTTGGGCACCTCACAGGTACTCGTCCGCTAGCGAGCAGAGGTGCAGAACGCCCGGATACCTGGTGGCCTGGTCGGTGTGGGCATGTGCTCTACGCAGCAGGGACACCAGAGTGGCGAGGGCTGCCGGATCGTCGTCGGGCTGTTGGTGGGCGACGCAGATCTCCAGGGGAACCGGGTTCGACGCCTGCACGGAAAAATTGGTATGGACGTCGGGGTCGAGCTTGGTGCGACCGTGCGGGGTTTGCATCTGGTCGGACTTGGGGTTGACGGAGTAATAGACGCGTTCGCTGGCGCGGAACAGCCCGCTCACCCTGGGGTGGTGCTTGTCGAGGTCGTTGGCGAAGCCGCGGGGGACTTCCATGGTGCTGGAGCGGTCTCGGACGCGGACGATGCGTAGGCCCCGTGTCTTGTCGGGTCCGATGGTCTCGGGGAGGTCGGTGTCGTCTTCGATCTCGACGCCGGGCAGGATCAGCTGGTCGGGGCGCAGGTGCTTGTCCTGCATCCAGTCCCAGCCCCAGTTCCGGAATCCGGCGGCTCTGACCATGACAATGCGGTCGTGGGTTGCCGAGTCGGCGGCGCCGCCGACACCCAGGACGTTGACGAGGAAGGCTGCCAGGATCTGCTTCTGCTGCCTGCCGGGGCCGATGCGTCCCTTGCCGTCGGCGAGGAGGGCGGGTAGGTCGGCGTAGGGCACCGTATGGGAGGGACTGCCGTCTGCGCCGGGGAGGTAGGCGGTTGCGGTGCCGTCGGGTTGTTGGCGGATGACCATCGGGATGCAGGTAGGGCCGTCGTGGTGTAGCCAGATCCCGACCTGCTCGATGTCGGGCAGTCCGACGGGCATCTGGTAGGGACCGAAACGGCCGAGCTGGCGAAGGCAGTCGGTGATAGCCGACGCCACGCGCAGGATGGTACCGGCCCCGAACCGGGTGCCCGGGTAGGGCTCGGGCTTCTTCCGTTTGGCGTTCTCAGGCCAGGTCTTCGGCTCGGTGAACAGCTGGGCTGGCCGCAGGCACTGCAGGCGCCGGTTGGTGCGGGCGAAGGCCTTCTTCAGGCCGGGCTTCGGGTCGATGAGCCTGGCGCGTTGGAAGAAGGCAGCGTCCTGCAGTTCGACGATGGCCCCCAGTCGGTCAGCGCTTCCCCCGAGGACCTCCCTTGCAAGCCGGTTGGTGTGCAGCTGGAGCAAGGCGTCGTCGGTCTTCTTCTTGTCCGGGTCGGGTTGGACGCCGACGCCGACGCCGACGTCGGCACCGTTGCGCAGGCGGACGGTGATGTTGAGGTCGCCGGCGAAACGGATCATGCTGTCGTCACCCGGGTCGCACGCGGGTGCGAGGCCGAAATGGTGCTCCAGGGTCGCGAGTACGGCCTCGCGAGTGATGTCGCTTTGCGTCCACAGTTCGATGGTGTACGTGGTGTTCGGGTCGAACGCGGCTTTGATCTTGCGGGTGGCGCGGGAGCCGACACGCTCGAGGTCGAGCAGCGGCCGGATCCCGCGCCGGGCGAGGAGGCCACGCAGCCTGCCGTGGACGTCGAAATGGTCTCCTGGCACCAAGCCGGTGTTGGCAGCGTGGACGAGCGTCTTGGCTCGTCTGGATTCCTTGCCGTCGACGTCCATGCCGGGTACGGCGTCGGCATCCGCCGCTTGGCTCTTGGTGCCTTCGCTGTACAGGACGTAGGCGCGGATTGCCCGTTCGTCGAGCAGGTCGGCGGCTGCAGCCGGGTCGGCGAGGGTCTTGTGCGGGTCGGGGAACGAGAGCTGGGTGAGCTTCGCGAGAGCGCGGGCCAGGCCGGGGCTCCACTGCCATTGCCAGCCGCCGCCGGGGATCCGCATCTGGCGTGCCGGCGCGGACAGCAGGGTGTGTGGTTCGTCATCGCGGCCGAGGAAGCCTTGGGGTCCGTGCAGCCAGATGGTGGCCGAGGTGAGGCCTTTGCCGCGCGAAGGCACGTAGGCCACGGGCATGAGCGGGAAACGGCTGATGCTGACGTCGGCGTGGATGCGCGGTACGGGGACGTTGGGCACCGTCTCCACATGAAAGTCGATCTTGGCGGTGACGAGTCCGGGGCCGGCCCGGTCGTCGTCGGTCCGCTGGGGCCCCCAGAGGACGGCGCTGCGCCGGCCGTCGCTTCTCGGCGGCCCGAGGATGAAGTCGCGCCGGGCCTTGCCGAGCAGCTCGAGTTTGTTGTCGACGACCTCTTTGGCGAGGAAGGAAGGCAGCATCTGGTAGACGTGCGGGGCCACCGCGGCGGTGCCGTTGGCGCGGACGGTGTATTCGAGGAGATTGAAGCAGCGGCGGTCGAAGGCGAGGTCGTTCGGCTTGAGCATGTGGTACCAGTCGACCTGGTCGGTGATCTCGGTAGTGGCCCAGCTGGCGATCGCGTCGGTGACCACGTACGTGTCGATGCCAGGGAACGCGACGATGAAGTCGTCCGACTTCAGGTCCCAGTTGACGTATATGATCGCCGGGTCGATGCCGCAGAGGAGCTCTTTGAGGCTGCTGGTGGGCAGCGAGTGGCCAGGCCGGCCGAACGGCCTCGCGCGCCAGTGCTTGTCGAGTTCGGCGAACCAGGTGGCCGGCATCGCCGCGACGTCGCACTCCACGTCCCAGCGGGCACCTGGCTCGATGTCGAACGCGAGCAGCCGCAGGTGGTCGCCGGTGGTCCTGCGGGGCGGCTTGGCCGTGTTCTCGTTGGTCTCGGTGTCGGTCACCGGGGAGTCCTCCTCGATCCCAGGGGGTCGTTGGTGCGGACCAGGTGGCCCATCAGGCCCCACACGGCGGTGTTGACGGCATGCTCTCGCAGGCGGTGCTGGCTCGCGCCGTCAGCGGGCGTGGCCAGCAGTTGTCCAAGGTACTGGTCGGTGGCCACGACGATGCTGGTACGCGCCGTGTCCGCGGTTTTCTCCTCGGGGTCGGCGAGTCGTTCGGCGAAGGCCGCGTCGCACAGCAGCACGGTGGTCGGCTGGTTGCCCCGGATGCTGCGTCCGATGGTCTGGCTCATGGGGACGAGGTTGTTGGCGACGAAGACCCGCCGGTCCTGGGGATCGAGAGCGCGGAACTGGATGGGGCGGCCGATGGCATCGAACCAGACCTTGCGAGCGGTGGAGCGGAGCTGCTTCACGAGACTGCCGACTTCGCCAGGCTCTGCGGCCGGCGGCCGTTGAAGGTGGCCCATAGCCAGCTGGCTGACCAGTGACAAGGGGAAGGCCAGGTCGAAGGGCGGCGGGTGGGAGCGGGTCAGGTAGATGACGGCGCCGAGGGCGGCGGTGTCATTGGCATTGAGGATGTTGTAGCCGCGCTGGATCGACATCTCGGCGGCGACGAGGATGTCCTCCTCGCCCGTGCCGAAGCGCCCGACGAGACGGCGTTGGATGCCGCCGGCCCCAGGATCCGCGGCGTCGGGTACGACGATCCGCGCGCTGAGCTGGGGCACTCGGGCGTTGATGTGGTCGCCGACGGTGCGCGCCTCGTCGCCGGAGAGGACCACGAAGAGGATCTTGCGCCGGTCCTCGGGCAGCTTCGCCCGCAGCTCGTCGACGAGGCTGCGCGGGCGGCCGTCGACGGGCTGGCACAGCGCGGTGACCAGCAGCCGCAGGGCGTCATGGCGGCGGCTGCCGGTCTTGCCGGACACGAAGATCGGGTCGGCACCGTTCCGCTGAGCCTTGACGGCCATGTGGGATTGGCGCAGGGCGGTCTCGTCCTCGGGGGGTGGGCGCAGCACGGCGGTGGGTTCGATGGGGATGTGGTAGAACGACGAGCCGGGCGCCCAGCTGGTGGCGGAGGTCAGCACCACGTGGGGGCCCTGCACGCCCTCGCAGGCGAGGAGGTCGTGCGCGTGGTGCAGCAGCCACCGGCCGACTCCGTGGACCCACAGCAGCTGCAGCGACGCTCCTCCGTTGCGGCTGTCGGCCCACCGCAGGGCGAGGATGTTGCCCATCGGCGCCTCTGGGACGATCGGCCGGTAGTCGCGTGGCGGCTGGTCGGCCCAGAAGGTTTCCTCGTCGGGCAGCTGCAGGTGCTCGCGCACCGATGGGTACATCGTCGTCATTGTGAAGAACGTCGTGGTGATGCGGCCGGCGCAGATCGCTGCCTCGACGACCAGGCGCAGCAAGCTCCGACGCTGGTCGAACCATTCGCGGCGCACATGCCCTGCCTTGATGTTTGGCTCCAGCCACCGGTCGAGCCAGTTGTCGATGGCCAGCGCCACCGTGGCGTCCGTCCGCGGCTGGCGGGTCACCTGGGCGACGACCTCGTCGAGGCTGTGCGGCTGCTCGCTCAGCGGGCTCTCCGCGAACTCCTGCAGCTCCTGGCGGTAGAAGTCGTCGGCGAGGTCCTCGACGCGCTTGTCACCCTCGCCGCGCAAGGGCAGCCCGAACAGGGTCCGGGCGACGCGGCGCAACAGCGAGTGCGCCGTGAACGGCGCGTCGCCGAGCAACTCCTTCAGCCGCTGCCCGGGCGGCGACAGGGCCAGCCGGTTCAGGACGAAGACCGCGTTCTGGTGGATCTGCAGCTGCGTGTGCCAGCGGTCGACCTCGTCATCGGCCGCCGGCGCCATGCTCTGGTTGTCCAGGGCGGCGTTGGTGTACTGGACCATCCGGTGCGTCCAGCCCTTGCCCGCAGCCACCAAGGGCTCGGTCTGCACGAACCGGGAGTCCAGCACCTGCTGGACCGCGTCCGCCTCGTCGATGACGAGCAGGTCGGTGTGTGGCTGGAAGGCCTCGAACCAGCGCATGGACGCGTCAGCCGGTTCCGCGCGGCTGGCGATGAGGCACTGCGCGGTGGTGACCCAGACCTGCGCGTTGGCGATCTCGCGGTGGGCCTTCTGCGCCGGGCAGATCGGCAGCAGCGGGCAGTCGTAGGCGGACGGCTCGTCTGCCTCGGCGTCGCGGAGCTTGCCATGGCACGGAAACTCGTTCGGCTCCAGCGGCTTCCAGTCGGGGTTGGCCGAGCGCCGGAAGGGCTCCAGCAGGCAGGAGGCGTTCGCGTAGGCGGCAGCCGGGTCGGCAGGGTTGTCGTCGTCGGGCACGAGGACGGGAGATTCCTCGATCGCGGAGCGCCAGTACCGTGCGGCGTGCTCGGCGCGGTTGCTACGCCCGATGAGGGGCACGGCGTCGATGCCGATCGACCGGAGGAACGACACCTTGGCGTAGACGTCACCGACCGAGCCCAGGACCATCCCGACCCGGTTGCCGTGCTTCAGCACCCGGTTGACCGCCAACACGTCGGTGAGGGTGGTCTTGCCCGAGTTCATGAGCCCGACGATGTGGGACACGCCGTCGAGGACGAAGGTCTCGGGTCTGTCGACCAGGCCGGGGCCGTTGCGGTCGACGGAGCTGAAGCGCATGTTTTCCGTCAGGCGCTTGTGCCAGTTCCGGTTCGTGATGTGGGGCTTGCCAACGAGCCTGCGGTCGATCTCCCTCGCCGTCTCCAGCAGCTCCTTCTCGAACGACACCGTCCAGGGTTCCCGGGAGCGGCGGGGCACGAGGGGAAGCCGCGCGACGGGCGGGGCCGGCGGCAGCATCGACGGCAGGTGCACCACCTCGACGTTGTCGCCGACGCGGAACTCGTACCGCCGCCCGGCTCGCGCAGGCGGGCGGGGCGGGGTCAGCCTGTACTGCAACGGGTCGGCCAGCGCCGCGTCGTACGTCGCCACGCGGTCCTGACACAACGCCGAGCCCGCGAGGGTAAACACGGTGTTGTCGTTGACCTGCCCGTCCGCGGCGTCCGTGCGGGCGAAGCGCCGCCATTCCTGCGGCACCCGCAGGTAGTGGTTGAGCAGCCTGCGCCAGTAGCCGCGCCGGGCCACGTCACCCATGCGGTGCCGCACCCGCCGGCACGCCGCCACGAGATCGGGCGGCAGGTCGACGTACCCGGACAGCAGCGGCTGCAGCGCCCCCACCGGCTCGCCCGGGAAGTGCTTCGTCAGGAAGTGCAGCCCCAGCTCGACCCGGCAGAACGCGTCCCGAGTCATCACCGCCTCCGGGAACTGCTCCCGGCGCATCTGCTTCATCAAGCTGTCCCGCCACGACGAGGTCTCTCTCACGCGGCCAACTCCTTCACCCGATCCTTGACCCGAGCCACCAGCTGGTTCTCGTCGATCACGTGCACGCCCGCGACCCGCCCGTCGAGTTCGGCCTCCAAGTCACTGATGTAACCCGGCTGCACCGCCCGGTGAGCGGGAAGCGCCAGGTACCGCCGGTCGCACACCGGTGCCTGCGGCCAGGTGAAGCCCCGGCCCAACAGCCGCGCGCTGACCTGGTCCTTCGCGTCCACCCCCCAGGTCTCGACAACCTCCGGCACCCCGCCGACCCCTGGGCACAAGAACTCGATCAACACGTCCAGCGCATCGACTCCCGGGTACGGCGTAACCCTGACAACCGGCGCCAGCGCGTCGACCGACAGCGCGTCGATGATCCGCGCCTCTACTAGGCCCGGGTCATGGATGTACTTGCGCGTCGCCCGGTGCTGCTCGTAGACCACTGCCATCGGCACGGCCGTCCACGTCTCCGGTGAACCCCCGGGACAACCCGCAGTCGCGCAGCACGCCGAAAGATCGGCCAGCACGTTGCGGCACGAAGGGCACAGGATGTACGCCTGCGGCACCCGGGCGGGCCTCGAGTGGTAGGCGAGGCTGATCAGCCGGTAGACGTGCGTCTGTCCGCTGTTGTCCGTCGCCGGGAAACGCCGCTCAAGGCCGCGAACCTCACGGTCGGCGACGACCGCGTGGTCGATGAGGTAGCGCCGAAGCACCGCGTACGCCTCCCCGATCTCCTCGTCCGAGGAGCCGTTCGCGGCTGCGGCTTCCCGCAGCGCCAGGTGTACCTGGTTCTCAGTCCACTCGGCCTCCACGTCGTGCCGCGCGAGCCGAGAACCCTGCTCCGCGAACTCGGACAGGTCACCGTCGGCCAACAGACTGTTCTGCAGGTCAGTGATCGACAGGTCAAGCTGCACAGGCCACGTCGCCAGCGGCTGCGCACAGAGCTCCAACAGGGCGAGGTCACTATCGAGCGGCTGCAGATCTTGGTCGGCGAACCGCCACCACAGACGCGAGAATCCCACCCGCCACGGGGCCGGCAACAACCCCGCCTCCTTCGCTGACCCGCCCGCCGCCTGTTGCCTCCGCTGAACGATGCCGGCCAGTCCAGCGGACAACATCATCACCGTGAGGTAGTCGTCATCCGGGCTCCGATCCCGCCCGGAATGCTCGCCATCGATTGGCACTTGAGCATGAACGTCCATTGAAGCCGTTCCTCACAGCTAAAGTCCGACCCGACACTCCCCGTGCAAGGGGCGGCTCCAGTAGACACCCCGCCCCTGACAATCTCTGGGCCCACACGCCCGCAGCTTCCCCCTCGACGGCACCGGGGAACCTCAAGCCGTCTGGCCGCTGGCTCCATGTCAGACCCTGCTGGTTCACTGGCCGCAAGTGACTGACGAAAGAGGCGTGGAGTGACCAATCAGCCGGACGGATCCTCGCGGCAGCACCCGAGCCTGCTGCGGGTCGCCGCGTGGATCCCTGACGTCGACGAGAACCTGGAGCGGTGGGAGGAACTCGAGCAGATTGCGGTGCAGTGGATCGAGGAGCAGGCCGCCGCCGACGGGGTGACCCCGGTGGTGTTCTACAACGCGGCGAAGGCGCACGGGGGCCCTGGCCCGGTCCACCGGCTGGCGAGCCGCTACCGGTTCAGCTACCCGCTCGACCGAAACCGGCCTCGTGGCGCTGTAGTGGCGGTTGACCCGGACGCCCGGTCGTTGCGCCAGGCGACTGACCTGGCGCGCGGATCGGCGCTGGTGGTCTTGGAGAGTGCGATGACCCCGCTGGCCGGATGGGCTGCCGGGACCCGGGCAGTGGACTTGTCCGGGGTGTATCCGCAGGTGCCGGCGCTGGATCCCGAGGCGCAGAAGGCCCTCGACCGGGCCGTGTTCTTCGGCGGGCACAACAACTGGACCGGAAGTCACGAGCGTGAGCACGCCCGTAAGGCATTGGACGCCGTGCTGCGCGGCGGGCTGATCGACGTCGACACTGCCGTGGGGTATGCCCTGGCGCACGCCGGGGTTTCGGAGGTGGGCGCGAAGAACCTCCGCGGCAGCCTGGAACGCAAGGGGCGGTAGTTCCACTCCGGGGAGACCGAGCAGATGAATGGTACCGAGCCGGCTTCACGTGCCGAGGCCGACGCGCAGCTGCGTGACGGGGCCGAGCGCCTCGTCCGGGCCCAGCTGATGACCCGGGAGGATCAGGACTTCGCGCGCAGCCAGAAGAGCATGATCGGCCAGACGATGCGGGAGTACGGCGGCCGCTTCCTGTTCGAGCTGATCCAGAACGGGTACGACGCGCAGCCGCCGGACGCCGGTAGCGGGCGCATCGCGGTGGTGCTGGCGCGCGGCGAGGGCACACACGGCACTCTCTACGTCGCCAACACTGGGCGCGGGTTCACCGCCAGCAACGCCCGGCGGATCCGCTCACTCGGGCTGAGCGACAAGCCGATCGGCGAGGGCATCGGCAACAAGGGGGTCGGCTTCAAGAGCGTGCTTCAGATATGCGCGACTCCGGAGGTCTACAGCACGCTGGACAGCGGAAATCCGGGGTTTTGCTTCCGGTTTGCTACCGAGGACGACGTGCCAGGGCTGGTCGGCGCAGATCCGGTGCTCACTCGGCAGATCATCGACGAGGTTTCGCTCTACAGCATCACGTTGCCGGCCGAGGGAACGCCCGCTCGGGTGGCGGCGCTCTGGGCCGACGGCTATGCCACCGTGGTGCGGCTGCCGCTCGACGAGGGCGCCGTCGATGCGGTGGCCGAGCGCCTCGACGAGCTCGAAGCGTCAGAGGTGCCGCTCATGCTGTTCCTGAAGCGGCTGGAACGGGTCACTGTCCGGAGAGAGGACGGTTCCGCCAGCGAAGAGCGGGTGCTGACCCGGCTACGCAGCAGCGCGCCGGTGGCGGTCGATGACTTCGCCTGCGACCTTGTGACGCTGGACGAGGACGGCGCTTATCTGGTGCTGTCTCGGCGGGTCGATCCGGCCGCCTACCGGCGTGCGGTGCAGGAGGCGATCGACCGGCGTCAGCTCGACCCCAGGTATGCCGAGTCGACGGCGGCGGTCGAAGTCTCGGTCGCGGTGCCGTACGGGGCTGCGGACGCGCATGTCGGCCGGTGTTACACCTTCCTGCCGATGGGCCGTAAGGCGCCGTCGCCGTTCGCGGGGCACCTCAACGCGCCGTTCTTCACCGACCTGTCCCGCACGGACATCGACGAGACGAACCCGCTGAACCGGCTGCTGCTCACCTCGGTGGCGGGACTCTGCCTCGACGCGGCCGAGGCGCTCACCGGCTGGCCGGACAACGCCGCTCCCACCGCTGTACTCGATCTTTTGTGCTGGGACGACGACCGTCTGGGGCTGCTCACCTCTCGCGCGGAGGAGCAGGGCCGACCGCTGGGCGAACGCCCACTGTTGCCCGCGCAGGCGGCCGGCCGCTGGCTCACACCAGCTGCGGCATGGCGCTGGCCCGTACCCACCACAGGCATGCTGACCGCAGCGTTTGCGACAGCAGCCAGCGGCGCCGAGTTCCTGCGGGAATTGCCGACGCGCCGGCAGGCGCGGCTGAGGAGCCTGCTGTCGCGGCTCGGACTTGACGTGACGCCGGAGCCGGAGCGTCTGGCCGGCTGGGTCGAGCAGATGATGGCGGTGATGCAGCGCGACCGCCGCCCGATCAGCGACTGGGGCCAGGCCTACGCGGACGTCGCGCACCTCTTCGAGAAGGCGCCCGAGGCGTTGCGGGCGCGGCGCATTCTGCTGACCGACTCGGACGAGCTCGCGCGGTGCGCCGGCCGGCGGACCGGCGAGACGCCCGCGAGCCGGGAGGCCGCGCCTTTCTTCCCGCCGACGACCCAGCGGATCGCCGACGAGGACGACGTCGACCCCGGCGCCGACCTGTCGCTGCCGGCAAGCCTGTCCAACCGGCTGTTCTATCTGCACGGCGATCTGACCTGGCACGTCAACCGGCAACAGACCCCGGCGCGCAAGTTTCTGCAGGAGAATCGGCTTGTGCGCGGCTTCGAGACGCGGGGCATCCTCGAACACATCCGTGCCGTGCTCGCCGACAGCCGCGCCCAGCGGGTCGCCCGGGACGCGCTGACGTTCGTCTTCAACCTGAGCCGCAGCGGTGCCCGCATCAAGACCGACCTGGCCGCCTTGGGCCTGCGACTGCCGACCTCGAGCGGCGCTTGGATGGCCGCCGAGGGCTGTCTGTTCTCGTCCGATTGGCCGGGTACCACCGGCAAGGAGCTGTCCGCGATCGCGGCCACTCCAGAGGACCGGTCGGCCGAGTTGTACTCGCTCGCAGGCCGGTTGCTGGCACCTCCGGCGCAGGTCATGCGGGCCGGCGACCATGTTGCCGACTGGGTTGCCTTCCTGAGGCGCATCGGCGTTGGCGAGGTGGTGCCGCTCAAGTCTGTATCCGACGGTCGCGGGATCTACGGCAGCAATCTGACCCGCGATCGGCTTTCGGCCGTGCCCGGGCTGCCCGATTCGGTCCGCGACCAGTGGGCGAAGGCCCTGCCGACGACGTCCGCTGCGTGGTATCCGTCCACCCCCTACGTGGTGAAAAGCCCGCTCTGGTGGATGCCGGGACAGGCCGACTGGGAACGGTTGACCGACCGGGTGCGAGTGCAGCTGGCACGGCAGATCCTGCGCGGACTCAAGGGCGCCTGGCCGGCCGACGCCTTGGCGACCGTCTGGGAACGCGACCGGTCGGGCGACAAGAACCCGCAACGGCGATGGACGCCGCTCGGCGCGTTCCTGCGTACGGTGGCCTGGTTACCGACGCAACGACCCGGCCAGAGCGGCGGGGCTTTCGCGACGCCGGCCGAGTGCTGGACGTTTCCGGTTCGCAGTGACGACGTGCCGCCGCGGTTCGCGACGCTGCTCGCAAAGCCGATGCGGGATCTGCTCGACGACGACCCGGTGGCGCTGCGGCGGCTGACCGAGCTGGGTCTGGGCGTGTGGGGCCGGGACGCCGATGCCCCGCGTTTGGTGGGCCATCTAGGCGCGCTCTTTCACGCCGGCGCGGTTACCGAGATGCACGCGGCACAGTTCCACAACACGTACCGGGCGGCGTGGGCGGCCTGCGCCGCCCGTGGCACCGAGGTGGAGCCGTTCCCGCCGGACACCCGGGGCTACCTCGTTGTCGACGTCGGCGGCTCGTCGACAGCCCTGCCGCTCGAGGCGGTCAGTGGCGACCAGGAGCCGCCCGACGTGGTAGTCGCGTCGCGGGACGACGAGCAGAGCCTGCTCCGACTGATGGCCGACTTCGGGTGGCGGGTCCTCGAAGTAGACGCGCATCCCGAGACGGTCACCGCCATCTTGCGCCGCCGCCTCGGCGAGCGGGTTTCACGTGCCAGCGGCGTCACGCCGGTCGTGCTGCTGGACGGACACGAGTTCGGCCCGCCAGCCGTCGCCAGCGCCCGACCGATCGTTGGCATCCTGCCGTGGCTGCCGCTGTTCGTGGCGACGCTGCTCGAACACCAACGCAGCCAGTTCAGCCGCCTCGGCCAGCGGGCGTTCGACGACACGCTCGACGCGTTGCGGCGGGTGCGGGTCGCCTTCGCTGGCACGGTCGAGGTACGTCTCGGCGAGGAAACCCGGCGGCTTCCGGACCGGCTGCACGGGGTGCTGCCGATGCCGCACGCCGCGCATCCTTCCCTGATCGTCGAGGGCGCGAAGACGGAGCTGGACTGGGACATGCTGGAGGCGATGGCGGAGCCGCTGGCATACCTCATCGGCCGGCGGGACTACGCCCGCACCTTCCGGTGGGCCGCAGAGCGGACCCGGCGGGTCGGCGTCCCCGTCGCCCAGCTCGCCGACGACGACGTGGCCGAGATATGCGACGTCACGGCCGAGGACGTCCGGACGATGGCGCGGCGAATCCAGTCTTCCCTGCGACCCTTACTACATAGGCTCTATCCCGTCGTCGCGCATTACCTGGACGCCGAGTCGGCTGCGCCGTTCGACCCCGACTCACCGGCGGTGGAAAGCGAGCAGGAGGCCCGAGACCTGCTTACTGCGCTGGCCTACCGACTCGACCACGAGCCGGATGAGCTGTTTGCCGCCGCGCTCGACGCTCCGACGCTCGCGGCGCTCCAGCAGCAGCTGAAGATACCGGTACGCGAACTCAACGACACCCTGTCCGGCATGGGCGGGCGCTATCCCCTCATCGACTACGGCGCGCAGCACTCCGAGGACTTCGCCGACTACGTACGCCACCATCGCGACTCCCTGCTTGACCGGCTGCGCTGGCACCGGTGGGACCGCTTCGCGGCCGGCGACCCTCAGCCGGACTGGCCCCAGCTCCGGCGGGTTGAGTTGCTCGCCCCGGACCCGGAGTGGGGCACCACCGTCGACGTCCTTTCGACCGATGTCATGGCGGCGCGCGTCGAGGAGGAACTCACGGCGCGGCTGGGCGAACAGCCGCCGGAAAGCGGCCCCCCTCTGCCGCGCCGCAGCGACTGCGCCAAGGCCAACGCCGAGCTGGTCGACACCGCCGCCGGCAGGCTGGCCAAGCTCGTGCGCGCCTGGCTCGAACGGCACAGCCGCCCGGTCCCCGCGCCGTGGACGGACGAGGCGTCGGCAGGCCCGGCGCTGCGCGCAACGCTCGACTCGGCCGGCGCGCTCGACTTCGCCATGCTGACGCTTCCGGACGTGCTCCGCTGGCTGCAAACGCTCGGCGTCTGGCCGACGGATATGCCCGCGACCGATGACCTTGACGCGCTTGGTCTCACCCCCGACGATCTCGACCGCCAGAAAGCCGAGGAGCGGCAGCAACGCGCCGAACGGGAACGGCAGCGGCGGACCGTGAACATCGACGACAAACCATTCGACCTGGACGACGGCTTCACCTCGCTGCGCGCGGCTCTCGACAATTCGCTGGACCGAACACCCGCGTTCCTGGCCACTCCACGCAGGTTCACCGGCCTCAAGGAAACCGACGCCCGGTCCGGCCCCGGCGGCCGGATCGCGGGTGGCGGCTTCGGCGGCGGTGGGTTCGGCGGCGGTGGGTTCGCGTCCGAGCTGTCAAGCCTGCAAAAGCTGGGGGTGGGTTTCGCTGGCGAGTGGTTCGCTTATCGATGGCTGGAGCGGCAATACGGTGCCGACTTCAGCCCGGAATGCTGGGTGACGGGATACCGTGAGCGGGTCTACCCCGGCACCGGTGACGACAGCCTGGGCTGGGACTTTGAAGTCCCCGGCCGGCGCGGCACCTGGTACTACGAGGTCAAGACCACCCTCGCCGAGGGCGGTCGACTCGAGCTGGGCGAGACTCAGGTCATCGCGGCGCAGGAGAACGCCCGGAACCGGCGGTGGCGGCTCCTAGTGATCACCAACGTCATGAATGAGAACCGCCAAATCCGTATGCTCCCGAACCCGTTCGACCCGGCGAGCCGCGGCCGGTATCGCTTCGTCGGCCAGGGCCTGCGTCTGGAGTACCGCTGGTTGTGACCGCCGGCACGGCAGCGGTGGTCACCAAGCTGGAGTGGCGAAATAGACGTTACAGGGTTCGTAGGTCGGCTTGCGGGCCACGCCAACGCCCGCTTATCCAGATCGGAGGGCGGCCACCGTCGCTGCCCGCTCAACGCGGGGACAACATCGCGGTCCATGCCGCGCGGGGGTGTTTACCACCAGCGGCGTCTGACCTTGATCTCGCGAACGGGTATCTCGGAGGGGTGTAGGGGGCGTTCGACGACGGGGCGCATCGTGTGGGGTGTGATGCGGTCGCGTTCGTGTTCCTCGGCGAAGCGGGCGGCCTGTTCGTGTTCGCCGAGGTTGTCCAGGGCCTTCAGGAGGTCGGTCACCAGGATGTCGAGGCGGTGGGTTTCGGCTTCGGCGGCGAGGAACCGTTCGTAATGGGTGACTGCCCGGTGGCCGCACCACTGGCGTAGTAGTTCGTGGCGGGGCCGGTCGTGGCGGCGGTACCAGTCGTACTCCCATTCCGGTGTCGTCGACCGGCTGTCGCGGCCGACGCGGTGCTCATCGCCGAACTTGCATTTGCGGCGGGACTGGGCTTCCTGCTCGATGACGAGGTCGAGGACCTGGGTCGGATGGGCATGGCACGCGGCCTCGACCAGGTGGAGGGTGCCGGCCGGTGACAGGATGGTCCGGCCGTCGTGGTCGAACCATTCAGCCGAGGCGAGGATGTCGTCGACCGGGCCGTCGATGATCTCGCTCAGCCGGGCCCTGTCGTGGATGTCGGTGGCGCATGACACCGGGGACCAGAGCAGTTCGGCTACGTCTTCGCTGATCAGTAGGCCAAAGATCTCCTCGACGCAGGCTTCCTCTGTGCGGTCGAGGCTTAGGTCGTCGATGCGTTGCCAGTTCGCCATCAGCGCGTCGAAGGTCCCGACCTCGTTCCACGGCACCCTCAGCCGCGATCCGGGGACCTTCTCCACCCGTTCGTCGGGGTCGTCGAGGAATCTGATCTCGAGGCGGGCGCTGGTCTTCTTCGGCTCGACGGCCAGGATGCGGACGCGTTCGGACGGTGCGTGGTCCGACTGCCGGTACGCCCATTCGTCGCCGACGGTGAAGCGGGAGGGGTCGATTCTCATCCAGCCGTCCTTCGGGTGAGCGTCGCTTGTTGCGTGGTACCGGGTCGTGCTGGCGGTTCGCGCCGCGATGAGGGCAGGTTCCGGCGCAGGCTCGTGCGCATCCGGCCGGAGTGTGGTGGCGGTTGAGGTGTCGGCGCACTTCAGGCGCCGCGGTCGAGCAGCCCGTGGAGCCAGGATTCGGCCTGTCGGCGGATGCCGGCGTGGGCCTGCCGGTCGTGATTAGGGCGGTGCTCCTTGCGTGGTCCGTGGGGGCTCCAGTCACCGAGGAACGGGCGCAGGTCGTCGGGTCCGGGTTCGGGGTTGTAGTTGATGTCAGCCAGCACGCGGGGATTGTGGATGGGGTCGATCCGGTCGGCGGTGGCCCTGCCCCAGGCGACCCAGCTGGCGAGGTACCCGCCGGCGCCGGTCCGCCCCTCGGCCGCGTGTTCGAGGGCGGTGCAGAACGCGCGGATATCAGCTGCGGTGGTCCACGCCTGGTAGGCGTTGCGGAAGGTTTCCGCGCGGATGGTGTCCGCGGCCCGGACGCAGGCGTCGGCCATCGCGGCGTGCCATTGCGCGAGGGTGGCCTCCTCCTGCCGTCTGCGTTCGGCCGCGGCTTCCTCCTGCCGCCGCCGGTGCTCGGCCGCGGCCTTCTCCCGCGCGGCTTCGGCGGCCCGCCGTTGCTGTTCGTCGGCGGTGACGCCAGCCTCGAACCCTTGGATGATCTGCGCGACGCGCTGTTCCAGACGTACGCGTGCGGTATCGGTCCAGGTGTCCCGGTTGTCGTGCCCGGCCCGGGCGATCTCCAAGCGGAGCCTGCCGGAGTCGACGACGTCGACCTCCGCGGGTTTCATCCACGGCCGCAGGCGCAGCACCTTCAGCTCCTCGGCGGTGGGTTCGTGCGGGACCTGGTCGCGTTCCTCGGTCAGGGTGACCGTGCGTCGGACCTGCCCGGCCTGGAGGAACGCCCGCGGGTGTTTCGCCTTGGTGTTGACCCCGAGCCGGTGCCCACGCCGGGCCGCCTCGCCGGCGAGCTGCCGGATCAGCAGCAACGCCCGGGGCAGCAAGCCCGGGCTGACGGCGAGGTTGGCCGGATCGGCCTCGAGAGCGCTGAACGCCAGCTGCGGGTCGGTGGTGACACGTCGGGTGTTGAGCCGGATCCGGTTCCAGTCGGTCTCGTCCGGGCCGGCGTCGGTGTACAGGCGGATGACGATGTCACCGGCGTCGCGGCCAGTGTGGCGCAGATGGTGACCTGATGGCACAAGTCCCTGCTGCTTGAACGCGTGAATGATCCGGCGGTACCGGGCCCGCGTTCCACTGTCGGGACTCTCGATACGGACCATGCCGCCCTCGTGCTGTAGGCGGTCGAGCAGTTCGCGAGCCGATCGCAGCAGGTCCGCCGACGAAGCGTCGCCGGCGATGCCGCCGGGTGCCGGCGTCTCGGACCGCGGGAGGGAAGCACGGTGGTCGGGATGATCGGGATGGTGGCCATGCTCAAGGTAGAAGCGGCCGGCATCGGTCGAGCACGCCCTCCACACCCCTGCCTTGCGTGTCACCGTCACCAGGTTCCGGTCCTGGAGCGCACGCGCCGACCGGCGGTACTCGACGCCGTCCGGGCCGCTGAGGTCATTGCCGCCGTGGATCCGGCGAAGCAGGTCGAGCTGCCGCTCATTGAGCGAATCCCATCGCTGCACCACCCGACAGTAGAGGCCACGGCGTACTTGATGGAGCCCCGCGCCGTTCCCGGGTACGGCGGCGGCGTCCACCGAGGCGCCCGCCCAGGCTGTGCCAGTCCGACAGCCCACACTGCCGCGTCAGCCAGCCCATCACGGCTGCGCTGGCAGAGCACAGCCCCACCGGTCGCCATCTCCTGGCGCAGCGACCTCGACCGCCGCACGCAGGACCGCAGGCTAGCGCCCCAGCCGTCGAAGTACACCTGGCCTTCACGGCCGACGATGCGCGACTGTAAGCGAGCGAGCTGGGCACCCTCGCCGACCTGCTGCCCGACCATGGCCGACAGCACGACATGCTCACCCGGCTGTAAGCCCTGCACGCACACGCCGGCTCCACCGCCGCTCGGGCGACGAGCAGCGGCCGGGAAAACGAGAAGGGACTTGTGATTACCCGATCGGGTCAGCGGTCGGCGTGGGCCCCGCTGCCCCGAGGCCAGATGGGAGCGGTGCTCGACCGGGACGACCTGATCAGCATCTCGCTGCCATGCTCAACGCGCTGACGGCGCTGGAACTACCTCACAGCGCCCCCGTCGTACCGGCCATCGGGCTCGGCCCCGCCACCATGATCTCCTACGGCAAGGTCAACGTACCGAGCGACACCGCCACCTTCGGGATCGCGCAGGCAGACCACATCTACGTTTCTCCGGACGAAGCCATCGACTACGGCAGCGTCATCGCCCGCCCCACCGACGCAGCCGCCGAACTCGTCGCACGTCTCATCGCTAACCACCAGACCGCCACAGGCCCGAGTGCTCAGTCTCGCTACCGCGTTGACACGGGCAGTAGCTTCGAAGATCACGCGAACGCGAGACGCAGAGGCGCAAGCAGCTGCGACACTCCGGCCAACTACGGCCGTCCGGCGCTAGACCGACGCAACCCGCTCAAACTTCGGCGAGGACCTATGCCGGGTGACTGTTCTGGTCTACCCTTCGGTTACAGTCCAGGTTTCACACGACCTGCCGGCGGGACTTAGGTGCCCTGCTCGGAGGAGGTTCAGGTGGGTGATTTCAACATGCCGTACCCGTTGGTCCTGACAGCCTTCGAGGTCCGTTACCCGTCTACACCCCGGCTGAGAAGCGTGCTTACCTCTTTGGCTGAAGCGATGTCACATCGTCTCCCCGACATCTCACGTGATAAGGAGGGGGCACTTGGTCGGACCTCGCTAGGCTTCGGAGCGCATCGTGGCTTAACCGAGCCTGCGTTGATGACGATGGCTAACCCCGAACGGACCGAGGTCTGCACGGTGCGAGACAACGTAGTGGCGCTCGAGGTGACCCAATACGCCAGCTATGAGGACTTTCGCGCCCTAATCGGCGATTTTCTGCATGCGCTATACCGCACCGAGGCGATCATATCGATTGATCGAGTCGGTATCCGGTACTTGGACGAACTTCGGACCGGAACAGTCGAGGGCGCTTCTGACTGGGCGGAGTGGATCAGGCCCGAGCTCGTAAGCCCACTCAATCTCGCAACAGACTACACGGTTTTGAACTATACCGGCACGCTTCGTTTCCAACTCGACCATGACTGCTTCTTGTCATTGAGATGGGGCGCTCTCCGCCGACCTGCGCTGCGCCAGAGCATGAGCACCGGTCTTCGCATTCGCCGGCCTAATGGTTCTGCACCCGTATTCATGCTTGACCTCGATGGCGCTTGGGTGCCTGATAGCGCCACCAAGTTTGACGATATCGAGAAAGTGTTGAGCGCAACTGACCGCTTGCATTCCGCCATCAAGCAACTTTTTGCTTCGTCTGTGCAAGAGCAGCTACTCGAGCAAATTGCGAGTGGTGGCTCTGCGATTCAAGGAGAAGAGGGAGTGGCTCGATGAGTGAGCAGGTGCAGGGTAGTCCGTTCGAGGCCGACGCTCATGCCACAGGGGACGAGAACCTTACTTGGGAAGTTGCCTTCGATGACACTCAGACTGCTTACCAAGATCTAGCTGAGACTTTCGGATGGCTTAGGGAAGGCGTGCGGCACCTCGACCGTGACGCGGCGGAGGCTCATAGGCGTGCCCTAGATATGGCACTAGCGGAAAGGATGTCGGACAAGAGTAAATCTCCCGCGGGGGTGCTGCTCGTGGAACTGTCCGCGAGATGGGGCTTTTCTTGGTCCAGCGTTGCTGATTTACTCGGCGTCAGCATCCCCGCCCTTCGGAAATGGCGCAGGGGAGGAGGGTTGGCCGGCGAAAACCGTGTCAATTTGGCTCGACTGTGCGCCTTCTCGGAGATTCTTGCCGAAAACTGCGCCATACCAGAGCCTGCCGTATGGCTTGACACGCCGCTTCTTCCAGACAGGTACGTTAGTCCACGCAAGCTCTATGTTCTTGGAACGTATGCACAAGTCGGGCTCTTGGAGTTCGCCGGACTGCATCATTCTCCCTATGAGCTCCTTGATCGAGTCGAGCCGGACTGGCGTAGGCGGTATCCCGTCAGGGAGTACATCGTCTCCCGTGCAGAGGACGGTGGCCCGGCGGTCAGCCGCAGACAAGTTGATTGACGGTCGTGTACTCTCTGTGTCCTGAGTGGTGTCATCAAGTCATAGGCTCGCGCGAGAGCGGGGGTAGGCAGCGTGCCGGATCTAGAGGCGCCGCGACGGGAAGAAGAGCTGTACCTGGCGCGGCAGGACGAGGTGAACCCGCTTCGCCCCCCTATGACCGGAGACGTCTACTGCGATGTGGCGATACCCGGTGTGTCCGACGAGGAGGATCCGTCTGGCGAAGGTCTGGCGATGATCCTCGCGCATCCTTGCTCCATGCGCGAGGGCCCTGTTCTCCGCCAGCGCATCCCCGTCGCAAGGGTTGTTCCTTGGAACAAGGAGATTTCCTTCGGTGCCTGGCGCTCGAATCACATCAGTATTATGCCTCTGCCCCATCTCATTCAGAGCTCAAAGAGTGAGATGTATGCCGTCGTATTTGAGCGCATCGGCCGTGTGGACTCGGCTGAACTCGAGATCTCACGACGGACTGCCTCGCTGACCGAGTACGGAATTGCGGTAATGCAACAACGGCGGATTTTCTTCGACACCCGGGCGGTGGTTGAGATTGACGCACTTATGGAGGCGTGCGCAGGGGTGATCCTTGAGACCGAACTTGCCGAGGAGTGGAATGACGCGCTGATTGATGTTGCACAGAAGGAGGAAGGGTGGCTTGACGCAGCCCTTGCGTCAGAGGCCCAGGCCTTCTACGAAATGCTTCACTTGGACCGAACGGTGCCCGGTCCTGAGGCGAAGAAAGTTAAGAAGTACAAGCTCAGCGACGACATTCAGTCTGCTGCCCGACGCCCGCAAGTGAAGCGGGCCGTGCTCTCACTCCTTAAGGAAGAGCAGGCGAAGCGGTCGACGCAGGTCGGTGTCCCGTCACCGGTAGCTGATACTGACGCCAGCGCTTCAGTCGAGGTGCCGGATCAGCGCAAGGGCGTCACGCCGGACGCGGCGAGCGATGAAAGAGACGTCGATCGGCTATAAGTATCACGGGATGGTGTCGTGAATTGCCGCTGCCGGCAGGCTGCAGCACTTGATTGCCTCCACGGGCATTATTCCTCCGCCGACTCCGCAATCTCGCGGGGCTGCCCCTGCTTTTCCGGGTTGCTGGCGTCGCACCGGCTGCCCTGAAGTTCCATTCTGACCCGCACCTCGGCAGCGTGCTGCTCGACGACCTTTCTGTGGGCGCCGGCCGCCTGCAGTGAGATGCTTCTATAGCTGTCAAGTGGTGCTGGTAGCTGGGTGGGCGCCGTTCAGGGTGCGGAAGAGTTGCCGGCTGATGTAGCGCTTGAGGCTGCGCATGATCTCGCGTTTGGTGCGTCCTCGGCGGGTGCGGCGGGTCACGTAGTCGCGGGTGCGAGGGTCGTGGCCCATGCGGACCAGCGCGACGGTGTAGAGCGCTCGGTTGAGGCGTCGGTCGCCGCCGCGGTTGAGCCGGTAGCGGGTGGTATTGCCTGATGAAGCCGGTAGCGGTGACGCGCCGGCCAGGGCAGCGAACGCGGCTTCGGAGCGAACGCGGCCGGGGTGGGACCAGGCCAGCAGAACGGTGGCGGCGACGACGGCGCCGACACCTGGCAGGGCGAGTAGTTGTGGCGCTTGCGCGGTGACAGCTTCGTGCAGCGCGGTGTGGTTGGCAGCGAGTTCTGCGTCAAGAGCGCGGATGCGACGCGCCAGCCGGATCGCCTCGGCGCGGCAGACGGCCAGGATCGTGCGCGGCGGCCTACCCGAGGCCACCACCCGCACCGACCCACGCCGCCGCCAACGATTCTTCGACGCCTACGTCCAGGCGCTCATCGACCGCGACGTCCGGCAGCTGTCCGACATCCAGCACAAGGGCGAGCTACGCAAACTGGTACGCCTGCTCGCGGCCAGGTCCGCGACCATCATCGCCGCCAACTCCCTCGAATCCACCCTCGGACTGAGCCGGCCGACGATCGCCCGCTACCTCCAGGCCCTGGAAGAGATCTTCCTGATCAAACGGATTCCCGGCTGGTCCCGCAACATCGGCACCCGCGCCACCGCCGCGCCAAAGCTGATCTTCGTCGACTCGGGCATCGCCGCCAACGAGACCGCGACCGACGCCCGGGCACTGCTCCGGCCGGGCGCACCGTTCGGCCCGCTGCTCGAGTCATTCGTCCTGTCCGAGCTGTCCCGCCAGCTCACCTGGTCCGAGCAGCCCGTCGACCTGTCCCACTACCGCGACCAGAGCAGGTACGAAGTCGACGCGGTGCTCGAGAACCGAGCAGGTCAAGTGGTCGGGATCGAAGTCAAAGCAGCCACCACCATTGGGCCCGAGGACTTCCGCGGGCTACGCCGACTCGCCGACCGCCTCGGCGACGACTTCCTCGCCGGCATCGTCCTCTATACCGGATCGTCCACGCTGCCGTTCGGCGAGAGACTCCGCGCCATGCCGGTCAGCGCCCTATGGCAGGTTTCCGCCTCGACAGCAGGCTGACCTCGCTCGCAGGCCGCTCCTCAGCCGCTCATGGCCACCGAGGACCGAAGCGCAGTCAGCCGATCTTCGGCAAGCGATCGCAACGAGCCCGCGAAGCGACCGGCACGTAACGGGAAGAATAGGAAATGCGCAGGTCACCGGCCTGTGGACACCGGCGGAGGCCAGTCTTAGGAGTCTCCATGTGACTCCGGGTGATCTTGGTAGGCGGTGTGCGGCGACCGGCGCGAGGGGCTCGTGTCGGCGGAGAGCGAGCCGCTTCAGGCTGCGGCGGGGGCGGTTACTGCCGGTCGACTGAAGGTCTTGCGGTCGCGGATAAGTGCCCAGAGGACATCGACGCGTCGGCGGGCGAGGGCGAGTATGGCTTGGCGGTGGTTCTTTCCTTCGGCGCGTTTCTTCTCGTAGTAGGCGCGGGAGGTGGGGCATTCTCTGGCGGCGGTGAACGCGGCCATCCATAGAATGTGTCGCAGTCTCCGGTGGTATCGGCGGGCAGGCCGATGGTTCCCGGAAATCGTTCCGGAGTCGCGGGAAACCGGCGCCAGGCCGGCATGAGCGGCGAGTTTGGTGGGGCTGTCGTACTCGGTCATGCCGGCGGTGTGGACGAGCAGTTCGGCGGTGAGCAGGGGGCCCATGCCGGGCATACTCCCGATGATCGGCGCGAGGGGGTGCTGGTCGAGTTGCTCGGCTATGAGGTCGTCAACGGCGGCGATACGTTGTTCGATGGCGAGGATCTCGGTGGCCATTTGCCCGACGACTACGGCGGCGGATCGTCGGCCGGGGAGGGTGACGGTCTGCTGCCGCGCAGCGGCGACCATCGCCTCGGCGACCTGGGCGGCGTTCTTGACGTGGCCGCGTCGGAGCAGAGCGGTGATCCGGTCGACGCCGGCGTGCCGGATCGCGGCCGGTGTCTGCCAACAGGCCAGGACCATCATCGGTGCCTTCCGGTTCAGGTCCACGGCCCGTTCGAGGGCGGGGCTGATCCCGGTGAGCAGTTCCTGCAACCGAAACAGGGTGGCGACGCGCTGCCCGACAAGGTCGGCGCGGTAGCTGGTCAGGACAGTGAGTTCGGCGAGGAGCCGGTCGGAGGGTTCCAGGATCGGAATGTCGGGGCGCATGCGGATGGTCTGGGCGATGACCACCGCGTCGCGTGCGTCGGTCTTGTTCTCCCCGGCGAACGCGGCAGCCATGTGGAAGGAGACCGTGCCGGAGACGTAGCGGACCTGGACCTGACGCCGCCACAGCAGGGTCAGCAGCAGCGCCGACAGGCCGGTGGTGACATCCACGGCCCAGCACACCGGCCGGCCATACGTCGACACCTCGGCCATGACCGTGAGCAGTGAGGTCTCGTCGTTGGCGACCCGGCGGGAGTAGACCAGCCGGCCGTCGCCGTCGACGGCGGCCACATGGTGGTGGGTCTTGCCGATGTCCACGCCGATCCACAGCTTCGCCACCTCGTGCTCCTTCACTTGGTCGGGTCTTCTCGGTCGGCCCGTCGTCTGTGGGTTCGGGTTTGCCGGCACCTTCTCACGAGGCGAACGCGGGTCGCGGATCTCCATCAGCGGTCCACCGAATCTCGCAGACGACGAAGCGGCGGGTGGCATCTCCTACCGTGAGCCAAGCGATCTCGACGAAACACACGCAGCCATACCCACCGCTCCTGGGCATCAGGGTCTACGGCCGCCAGGACCGCGCCCGTTCAACCCGGCCCGCCCGCGAGGCGGGAAAGTGGGTGGGCACCTCGAGGCTCAGCCACGATCACGGCGCGGCACACACAGCCATCCCACCCCGGCCCTGCGGGCGCGGCAACACCGAGTCTGCCTCCGTCGCCGGCCGGCACCCCGGACACGATGTGCGGGACCTGCGGAGCATCAGCGCTCCACCGCGCGCGGGGCAGGCATACGGCATGGTGGCCCATGAAGGCTGGTCGCCGGCCGCCGTTCCGCAACCAGCCTGATTCCACGCCAACCGTCGCCGCAGAGACTTGAATAGCGGTGTGCAGGTAAGCAAGGACGGGCGGGACTGGCGCGTCGGTGCCGCCGCCGACGTGAGCTGGATCGCCGGGCACACCACTGCCGGCGTCTCGATCACCACCACCGTACCGCCGGTCTTCGACGCCTACGCCACCACGTACCAAGCCGACGACGTCACCGCTGCCGCCGCCTACGAGCACGCCCCCATCGAGGACCTCACCACGCACACCGCCGACCAGCCGTGGCGCCTGGCCTACCTCGACACACCGGCGCCCACGACGTCGTCTTCCCCACGCCCCGAGGGTGTTCCTCTACTGGAACTGGCCCTACGTACTGGTCCAGGCTGGCCCCGAGCAAGCCCTCACCTGGCGCACCGGTGGGCACATCCGCGACCCGTACGGCGCGCTACCGGACCTGTTCTTCCCCGCCGACCGGTCATGGCTGGTCTCCGCGCTGTGGGACGACACCTGGACCTGCCTCGGCGGCCCGGCACCACTGATCCACACCCTGGAGCGCGACCCCGTGGCCAACGCCCGCCAGGTCCAACCCGACGAGGACGCGCTGCCACCGGGGCTGACCCGCGAGTGACGACCCCGCCCCCGGGGCAGCAGTCACCCTACGATCATGGTTAACGCCCCCACTTCTCGGCAGGACGGCAGCCGCTGGTCGGTTTGCCGTAGATCCGCTTCCCGTCCGGGCCCGTATAGCAGTGCTCGAGTTGGTCTTCGGCCTGGAACAGCGGACGCCTGTCGATCTCCGTCCCGTGGGCGTCGTAGCTGACCAGTTCAGGGTCGTTGTCGGCCTCGAGTCGGGAGTCGCTGGTCATCAGGCCGAACGCGCCTTCGGAAAGTCGCGCTGTGGTGGTGTGGCCGTCACCATGATCGAGCACAAGCCGGTGGACGCGGCTGCTGACCCGGCCGCTGACGCTGACGTCCCCACCGTCGGCCTCGGTGGAGGTCAGCAGCAGCCGCTGCACCGGCCCGGGCAGCAGGTCACCGTGCGGCCACGGCTCGGTGGCGCCTCCGCCGGACTCCCGGGCCGTTCCCGTCCCTTCCACGTCGCAGGTGGCGTAGCCGACGTCGTTCATGAACAACACCAGTGTGCGGTCACCTCGCTCGGTGCCCACCGCGAGGTCGGCCAGGGACACCGGGACGGGTCGCTCACCCGGATTCTGCCGGGTCTGTCGTTGCGGGGAGTTCCACTGCAGGCACCGCTCGGCCGCTTCCTGCAGCGTCGGCGACAGCTCCCCGAGTCCCATGGCCAGCACTTGCATGGTCGAGCGCTCCGGCCGGTCCCACACCACCGCCGCAGCACCGGACGTCACGGCCAGCAGCACCGCTGCAGCAATGGCGATCCGCAGTCGTGGAATACGCGGCGGAGGCGGGCTCACGAAGCCGAGAATCCGGGCCCGTATCGCAAGCGCGGCCTCCGGCGGCAGGTCCCGCTCCGCGGGCAGGTCGAGAATGTCGTTCACCGCGTCCCCTCCTGGATCTCCTCTGGCATCAGACGGGCCAGGCGGCTGCGCGCACGGCTCACTCTCGACCGCACCGCCACCTCGCTGATGCCCAATACGGCTGCCGCGTCCGAGTACGACACGCCAGACCACAGGCACAAGGCCACCGCTTCCCGCTCGGCCGGTGACAGCCGGCGGACCACCGCGAGGACCTCCGTCATCCGCCGCTCGTCGTCGAGCCGCGCGGAAACCTCGTCTGCGAGGTCACCGTCGGCGTACCGCTCCGCCGGTAGACGCCGTAGCAGCGCAAGCCATCGGCGCGCCGACCGCCACTCGGTGCGGACCGCGTTCGTGGCGACGACGAGCAGCCACGGCAGCGCCGATCCGCCCACGAGTCGGGCGTTGTGCCGGCGGCGCCACGCGACGAGGAACGTAGCCTGGGTGACGTCCTCGGCCATCGACCACGACCCGGTCAGCCGGAACGCGTGGTTGTAGACCGGGCGGGAGTACCGGTCGAAGAGCCGACCGAACGCCGCCTCGTCACCGGCGGCGATCGAGGACCACAGTTCCTCGTCCGACGGCCATACTTGATGCCTCACACCACACTATGGCCGCCCACGCCGACCCTGTTGCAGGCCGACGGTCGACGTCTGAGGCCGTGGTGCCGGCGCGAGAGCCGCAGCGCGTGTAGGCGAGGGTGGCCAGCTCACCGGGCGGCGAGCAAAGCGTCAGGTGTCGAGGCCTGCGAGGTTGAGGCGTTCGAGCAGACTGGGCTTGCGGGCGTGCACCGTCCGTAGCTCGGCCAGGCGATTTCGGAACGATGTGCTGTCTCCGTCTCGTTCAGCGAGGTCGCGCAGGTCGACGAGGAGTTGAACAGCGGTGTCGTACTCGCGGGGTTTCTTCGTGGCGATGAGTTCCTCGACCCGCTGCCAGGCGGCGGGTTGGTCGACTGCGAGGGTGTCAAGGTGTCGTTGCCGTACTGCCGCAGCGGACCGTTCGCGGCGGATCCGGTCGCGTTCGCGTTGCTCGGCGTCCCGTCGTTCCCGTTCGGCGCGCAGGTCCGTGGCGGTGACGAGCAGTTCCCCGGCGGTGCGGGCAGCTGCCGGGGTGGGGGTATCGGTGCAGTGTGCGTCGCGGTAGCGGCGCAGCAGTCGGCTGCGCAGGTGGCTGTCACCGCCGGTGATCAGGTCGGTCAGGATGGCGTCCTTGTCCCGGGCGGGCAACCCGACGACCCAGGTCCGTAGTTGCGCAGCGGTCGGTTCACCGGAGGCGACCGGCGCCGACCCGGCCGCCGCAGCCGTGATCAGATCGGGGTCGATGCGCAGAAACTCGGCTACGGCGGTGAGGGACGCGTCGAGGCTGCCCAGTCCGGCCGGGGCGGGCGGCTCGGGCTCGTCGTCGGCGATGTCCTCGGACTGTACGCAGCGCAGCCAGGCCAGGTAGAGCAGGCGCAGGTCGCCAGCGGCGAGGCCGGCCCGGACCGGGATAATGGAGGTGAGCAGGCCGTGGCCGTCGAGGTCCCACTCGTCGGTGCCGTCCTCGTCCTCGTCGTGGAGGTCGATGATGACGTGCTTGCCTGCGGTCCACGCGGATGCGCTGTCACCTTGGCAGTACTGGGAGACGGTGGCGGGGTCGAGCACGTGGTTCGGTAGCCGCAGCATGAGCTGGCGGGTGCCCCAGTTCGTCAGGTAGAGGTGCGCGTCGAAGTACCGTTCCATCAGCTTCCGCGGGTTGCCCTTGAAGTCGCCCCACTCGTAGGTGTTGACGAAGCTGGTGGCGGTGATATCGGCCCGGGTCGACAGCGACCGCAGCTCGGCCCGCTCCCGCCCGGTGAGGGGCCGGTCGACGGCGATGAACTCGTAGTACTGGTACTCGCTCACCGTGGCCTACCGTCCGGCCCAGTGCCGGTAGGCGTCGATCCACCCAGCACCGTCCGGCGCGGGGGTGGGCAGCGGAAGGTCGAGAAGGCCGACCTGCTGCCGGTGGCGGCCCCGGACGCAGACCGCGACGATGCTGTCCGCAGCCAGCTCGACCTTCCGCACGGCGACCTCGACGCCGAGGACGGTGGTGGTGAACGGCACCGCCAGATGCTCCTCGATCATGGTGAACAGACCGGCGAGCTCGTCCTCGCAACCGTCCGTGTCGACCGTGGCTTCCTCGATCATCGCCTCCAGCGCGGCGTTGCCTTTCGATGCCATCGGCGGAGGATAGCGGACCGGTGTCGGGGTGTTGGGAGCCCGATACGCGAGGATGGTCGGCATGGGTTCGGTGGCCGAGTTCGCTGATCTGCGCCGGGAGGTGGAGCGGTTACGGGCGGAGAACGCCCGCCTGGCGCGTCTGCTGGAATTGCGCGGCCAGGACACGCTTGCGGCGCCGGAACAGTTGTCCGCTCCGGTGGAGCCGCCGGGGCTGGTCACCATGGCTTCGCCGACCCGGGACAAGCTGGCGTTGTTCGCCGACCGGTTCCGGGCCCGGGTCGACGTGTACGCCGTGCGGTGGGACAACACACGTACCGGCGCTGCCGGGTGGATGCCCGCGGTCGCTGGAGGCTGGCGCAAGGGTATGGACCGGCGAGGTGCCTCCTACCTGCCCCGCACGACGGAGGTCGTCGCGGCGCATCTCGTCGGGGACGTGTTCATGGGCCTGTATCCGCTGATGCCCGACAACACCTGCCACTTCGTCGTGGCCGACTTCGACGGGCCGACGGCGATGCTCGACGCCCTCGCGTACGTGAAGGCAGCACGGGCCAGCGCGGTGCCCGCCGCGTTGGAGATCTCCCAGTCAGGCCGCGGCGCCCACGTGTGGGTCTTCTTCACCGGCGCCGTTTCCGCAGCCACCGCGCGGGCCGTCGGCACCGTCCTGCTGCGTGAGGCGATGGTGCTGCGCGGGTCGATGGATCTGCGCTCGTACGACCGGCTGTTCCCCAACCAGGACGTCCTGCCCGAGGGGGGCTTCGGCAACCTCATCGCCGCACCCCTACAGGGACGCCGCCGCAAGGACGGGCTGACCACCTTCCTCGACCTCGGCATCCTCGAGCCGCACGCGGACCAGTGGGCGTTCCTGTCGACGCTGGACCGGCTCAGCCCCGGCGACGCCGAACGGATCGCCCGGCAGGCGAAGCAAGCCGTCACCGGTGCCGACGTCGCCACGATGAGCCGGTCCGCCGCGACCCAGGTCCATCCACCGCTACCTCCCGTGGTCCACGCGGAGGCCGGTGCCGGGCTGAGCATCGACGCCGGACAGCTCACCCCCGCCGCCCTGGCGACGTTCAAGCACGCCGCCGCCATGGCCAACCCGAAGTTCTACGAACTGCAGCGACTCCGCAAGTCCACCTGGGACACCCCACGCTTCATCCAGGGCTACGACCTCACCCTCGATGACCACCTGGTCCTCCCACGGGGCCTGCGGCACACCATCGCCACCATCGTCGAGCGCGCCGGATCCCGGCTGGCCGTCACGGACGCACGGAACTCCGGGAGCGAGATCGACACCGCGTTCACCGCCGAACTCACCAGCAGGCAGGCCAACGCGGTCGGCGCGCTTCTCGCCCACGACGACGGGATCCTGGTTGCCCCACCCGGCTCCGGCAAGACCGTCATGGCCTGCACCGTGATCGCCGAACGCAACACCTCCACCCTGGTCCTCGTCGACCGCAAAGCCCTCGCCGACCAGTGGCGCATCCGCATCCAACAGTTCCTCGACGTCAAGCCCGGTCAACTCGGCGGCGGCCGACGCAAGCTCACCGGCACGGTGGACATCGCGCTGCTGCCCTCCCTCGCCCGGCGCGACGACGTCGCCACCCTGACCCAGGGGTACGGGCACGTCATCGTCGACGAATGCCACCACCTCGGCGCCGCAGCCTACGAGCACTCGGTCAAACGGATCGCCGCGCAGTTCTGGCTCGGCCTCACCGCCACCCCCACCCGACGCGACGGCCTCGGCCAACTCGTCACCTGGCAACTCGGCCCCGTCCGCCACACCCTGACCGACGAGGAACAAGGCACCCTCGCAGCCGCGATGCACACCGACGCCGGACCCCGTCGAGCGCTGTTCATCCACGAGACCACCTTCCAACCCGGCGACATCGACCTGGACACGCCCGGCGCGCTCGCCGAGGTGCACCGAAGGCTGGCCTTCGACGAGCCCCGTAACACCCAGATCGCCGATGACGTCGCCGCAGCCCTGACCCGCGGCCGTAACTGTCTCGTGCTGACCCGACGCGTCGCCCAGGTCGAGGCACTCACCGCTCTGCTCGCCGCACGCGGACATCAGGCGCTCGTGCTCCAAGGCGGGATGAGCACCCGCGAACGGCGGGCCGTCGTTGACCGGCTCGACGGCGCCAAGGCCGGCGACGGCCTGCTTGTCATCGGCACCACACCGTTCATCGGTGAAGGCTTCGACGCCCCCGCCCTCGACACCCTGTTCCTCGCCGGCCCGATCTCCTACGACGGCCTACTCGTCCAATGCGCCGGCCGAGTCATCCGCGCCGCACCCGGCAAGGACCTCGCCGAAGCCCACGACTACCACGACCCGGCCACACCCATCCTTGCCGCCTCACTCCCACGCCGCATGCCCGGATACCGGGCCCTCGGCTTCACCAGAACGTGAGTGCATCCCGACGCGATCACCACGCCTGGGCCCGCCGGTTACAGGGTGCGAATGAAAGGCCAAGCTTGCTGGGCCTAGCGTAGTAGGCTGATGGCCATGGGCCGGTTCTCCGAGGATGAGCTGCAGGCGGTTGTCTCCCGGTACGAGGCGACGCGGGCGCAGGCGTTGACCGAGCGGGACGAGCAACTGCGGGCGTTTCACGCGGCCGGGTGGCGGCCGGTGGATCTGCAGCGGGTCACCGGATACAGCCGGGAGACCATCCGTCAGGCGCTCCGACCAGAAGTCCGACGGGCGACCAACATCAGCCGACGCAGAACGGCACCCCAGCCGCCGGCGGACTACCGGCCCTACGGCGACCGCAAGCCCTACGTCGTGGCCGAAACCCTCGCCGCGCTGCACGGCCCGGCCGACGGCACAGTGACGCTTCCGCGTCACCTCGACTGGTCCGGGCACGCCGAGTACGACCTTGACCGGCCCGCACGCCTGGCCAGCATGTACAAGGTGGTACTCACCGAAGCCAGCACCGTCGAGGACCTGAACACCTGGCTCGACGCCGACCTGCTCCGGCGGCTCTGGCCCACCCTCTGGCTGCCACCCCAGCTCCGCCAGCGCTGGGAGGACGCCTTCCCCGAACTCGCCGCCACCCGCAGCAATGCGGCGTAGCGGTGGACCCCTTCCACGAACGCCTCGCCCGGACCGGACTCAGGGCCGCCGATCGATACGGCTTCGCGCTGGCCGGCGGCTACGCGGTGCAGGCCGCCGGGCTTTTGGAGCGGCCCAGCGAGGACGTCGACCTGTTCACCGCATGGGACCGCCGCAACGAGTTCACCTCCGCGGTCACCGCCGTCGTGCACGCCTATCGCGGCGACGGCCTGACCGTCGAGACCGAGCGGCAGTACGACGCCTTCGCCCGGCTGGCCGTCACCGACGGCATTCGGGTTGCCAAGGTCGAACTCGGCGTGGACTGGCGGGCCAACGAACCGATCCTCATGGCGATCGGACCCGTCCTCCACCCCGACGACGCGGTCGCGAACAAGATGAGCGCCCTCTACGGGCGGGCGTTCGCCCGGGACTTCATCGACATCGATGCCACCCTCCGCTCCGGCCGCTACACCCGCGAAGCCCTTCTCACCCTGGCCCAGCGCGCCGACCGTGGCTTCGACCCGCGCATCTTCGCCGACGCCCTCGGACAAGCCACCCACCTCGACCCCGACGACTTCGCCCAGTACGGCGTCACCGGGCCAGCGCTGGACGATCTCCGAAGCCGATTCGCGGAGTGGCGCCGCGAACTACTCGACGACGAGGAACGATGACTCGGCCCCGACTCACGGCTACGTCATGCCGGCACCCGCAGGGCCCACAACGTTCCAGCTGATCTTCGGCAAGCGATCGCAGCGAGCCCGCGAAGCGACCGGCACGTAACGGGGACGATAGGAAATCCGCAGGTCATCGGCCTGTGGACACCGGCGGAGGCCAGTCTTAGGAAACCGATGCTCTATCCCCTGAGCTACGAGGGCGCGAGCGCCTAGTCTAGCGAGCTGCGGGTTCACCCGGGGCGGCAGGGAGTCGCCCGCGTTGCCCGGACCGCCGTTGTCGCAGCCCAGGGGCACACCCCGAGCACACGAACCCCGGCTCACGACCGATGCTCGCCCGGGTCGGTACCGGCTGGACAGCACACACCGCCCACGCGGGACGATGCCGCATCGACGCGGCGGCTAGTCCCGTACATGCAGGTTGAAGCCTCTGCGGCCAGGAGCCTCCAGGCCCTCTTTCAGCCGTAGTGACGGGATCTCGTAGTCACCGGAGTTCTGACGCCGGAACGCGATGGGCGCGGTCGTCTCCAGCGTCAGCAACCGCTCCTTCCACCTTTTCGCGGCGTCCTCGAACTCGCCGTCGGAGATCCGGTCGGCGCCGTACAGCACGAACGGCGGCAGCACCTCCATGCCCGGGTAGTAGAGGATCCCGTGGTGGATCGGGAACAACAGATCCTCGATCGGGCCGTTGATCCCGCGGTCGGTGTAGTGCGACTGCGGGCCGCCAACGGTCACCGAGAGGATCGCCCGCCGGCCGAGCAGCGTCCCCTCGCCGTAACGCTCGCCGTAGCGGGTCTCGTCGTGCACGCCGACGCCGTAGGCGAAGTGGAAAGCGAACACCCGGTCCACCCAGCCTTTGAGGATGGCCGGCATCGTGTACCACCACATCGGGAACTGGAAGATCACCGTGTCGGCCCAGAGCAGTTTCTCCTGCTCGGCCGTCACGTCGGGGGTGAGCGCGCCGGCGTCGTACGCACCGCCCGAACCCGGTATCACCCGCAGCGGGCTGGTGGCGTACCCGCCGAAGTCGGCCGCGTCCACGACGGCCTTCCAGTTCATCGCGTACAGGTCACTCACCCGCACCTCGTGACCGGCGGCCTCAAGGGTGGACACCGCGACATCCTTCAGCGAGCCGTTCAGCGAACGCGGCTCCGGATGGGCGTACACGATGAGCGTCTTCATGGCTGGTCCCTTCGCCGACGTCTGTCGCCACCCATGCTCGGCGGCCGGAAGGGCGCCGTTCAGGGGCGCGCGTTCCGTCGGACCGGACTTCCTGGTACTGGCGGGACCACCCGCACGCGTGTCGCCGGAGCGATACTTCAGGCCATGGACGATCTCGCGGGCTTCCTGCGTACCCGGCGCTCCCGGGTCGACCCGTCCGCCGCCGGCATCCCGACCGACAGCCGACGCCGCGTCGAGGGGTTGCGTCGCGAAGAGGTCGCCCACCTGTCCGGGGTCAGCGTCGACTACTACGTACGCCTGGAGCAGGGCCGCGCCACCCAACCGTCGGAGCAGGTCCTCGACGCGCTCGCCCGCGTCCTCGGGCTCGACGAGACTGAACGTGGTCATCTGCACCGGCTGGCCCGGCAACGCCGCCGTCGCAGCAGGTCGCCCAGCGGTCGCCCCCGGGCGGAGCTGCTGCGCGTACTCGACCTGATCGTCGACGCCCCCGCCCTGATCATGGACCACCGGATGGACGTGGTCGCCGGCAACCGCCTCGCCGGACTTCTTTACGGCCGCAACCCGACGGGTCTGAACACGGCCCGGCACATCTTCCTCGAGGAAGCCGATCGGGGCCTCTACGCGGACTGGGAGAAATGCACCCTCGACGTGGTCGGGCACCTTCGCCTGGCCGCCGGAAAACACCCTGACGATCCCCGCCTGGCCGCACTCATCGGCGAACTGTCCATGGGCAGCGAACGCTTCCGCCGGCTCTGGGCCCGCGCGGACGTGCGCGCCCGCACACACGGACGCAAGGCCTACCGGCATCCGCTGGTCGGCCTGCTGGAACTGCACCAGGAGAACTTCGCCCTACCCGACGGATCAGGCATGGAACTGATAGTCCTGTCCGCGCCACCGGAAAGCCCCGCCGAAGACGGCCTACGCCTGCTGGCCGCACTCAACGACGACCGGAACCCCACGGGAAGAGGAGCGCGGGTCGCCCATCGGCTGCGGCTGGAGGCTAACCCGCCCGCAGGGTGAGCAGGGTGATCTCGCTCGGCGCGAAGATCCGGAACGGCGGACCCCAGAAGCCGGTCCCCCGGCTCGTGTAGAGCTGGGTCCGGCCGTGCCGGCTGAGGCCCTGCACGACCGGCTGGTCGAGCCGGACGAGGTAGTGGAACGGCCACATCTGGCCGCCGTGGGTGTGCCCGGACAGTTGCAGATCCACGCCGGCCGCGACCGCGTCGTCGATCTGCTTCGGCTGGTGCGCCAGCAGCAGCACGGGCAGCCCCGGGTCGGTGCCGGCGAGCGCCGCGGCGTGGTCGGCGCGGTGACCGGCGACGCCGGACGAGGCGGCGGTCACGTCGTCCACCCCGGCGACGACGAGCCGCGCGCCATCCCGCTCCACCACGAGGTGCCGGTTGTGCAGGGGCTCCCAGCCGAGGGCCCGCATGTGGTCGACCCAGCCCTGCGCCTGGCCGTAGTACTCGTGGTTGCCCGTCACGTACACCCGGGCCAGCCGGGCCTGCACGGCACCCAGCGGTGCCGCCTGCGCCCGGCGCTGGTCGACCGTGCCGTCGGCGATGTCGCCGGTGTGGCAGACGATGTCGGGGGCCAGGCCGTTGACCACCTCGATCGTGCGGGCGGACCAGCGGGCCCGGTCGATCGGGCCGTAGTGGGTGTCGGTCAGCAGCACCACCCGGACCCCGTCGAGGCCGGCCCCCAGCCGGTCGACGGTGACGTCCACCCGCCGGACCCGGGGCACCCGCATCGCCTCGGCGTAGCCCCAGACGGCCAGGACGACCGCGACGACGGCCGCACCGGCCGCCACGTACCGGGACCGCGCCGGATCGGCGACGCCCGCCACGGCCAGCGGGAGCCGGGCCACGTTGCCGAGCAGCGTCCAGACGAAGAGGATCCACACCAGGCCGAGCAGGGTGTCCCCGGCGCGGGCCGCCGCGTCCAGCCGCCGGCGGCCGTGCCCGAGATACATCAGAACGGGGAACGCGACAAGCGCGACGACGAACACGGTCGTGCCGGCGGCCTCCACCGGTGCCGGCCATCGCGCCGCCACCGTCAACGTCCACCACGGCAGCCCGAACAGCAACGCCAGGACCGCGATCAGCGTCGCCCCGGACAGCAGCGGTCGCAGCGATCCTCGCGCCGGCCGCACCTGTACCGCATCGCCAGCAGCCATCGTCGTCCTCCCGTCGGGGCCCGTGCAGCATGACACGGTCCGGGCCGGATCGACCACGCCCGCCCGATGACCACCGGGCGGACCGGCGGCCCTGCGCCTCACCGGGTCTCGCGCAGCGGGGCACCGACCTGGTGCAGGTGCCGCAGCGCCTGCCGGTAGGAACGGACCAGGCTGGTCTGCTCGTAGGCGACGCCGATCTCCCGGCAGTAGGCCTCGACCATCGGCTGGGCCCGGCGGAGGTTCGGCGACGGCATCGCCGGGAACAGGTGATGTTCGATCTGATAGTTCAGTCCGCCCAGGGCGACGTCGGTGAGCCGGCCCCCGGTCACGTTGCGCGAGGTCAGCACCTGCTTGCGCAGGTAGTCCTCGGTGCCCTCCGGGTGCGGCATGCCCTTGTGGTTCGGTGCGAACGTCATGCCCAGGTAGACCCCGAACACCGCGTGGTGTACGGCGAAGAACGCCAGCGCCTGCCACGGCGTGAGGACCAGCAGCAGCGCGGCCACGTAGGCGACCAGATGAAGACCCATCAGGCCCGCTTCCCGACCCCGGTGCTTCATCGTGGGCACCCGGAGCAGCGCCCTGATGCTGGACACCCTCAGGTTGACACCCAACAGCGTCAGCAGGGGGAAGAACAGACCGGCCTGGTGGCGGGTGACGAAACCCTTCAGCCCGCGCCGCCCCCGGGCCGACCCGCTGGTCCAGATCAGCACCTCCGGCGCGACGTCCGGGTCGAGATCGTCGTGGTTGGGGTTGTTGTGGTGGCGGGTGTGCTTCTCCATCCACCAGCCGTAACTCATCCCGACCGCGAGGTTCGCCGCGATCCGGCCCGCCCGCTCGCTGAGCTTCCTGGTGCGGAACACCTGCCGGTGCGCCACGTCGTGGGCCACGAGGGCCGCCTGCGAGAACGCGACACCCAGGAAGGCCGCGACCGCGAGCGACCACCAGGAGGCTCCGACCAGCCACAACGCCACCCAACCGGCCACCAGCATCGACGCCACCACCATCAGGCGTACGGCGTAGTGGGCGGGTCGACGTTCGAGCAGACCAGCCCGGATGATCCGTCGGTTCAGCTCGGCGAAGTCGCTACCGGCGGTGACCGGTGGCTCCCGGTCGGCGGGCGGGACGTCGGCGGCTCGGACGACGGGAGGTAACGCGGTCGCGCTCGACATGTGGGGCTCCTCAAATCTCCAGCCCCACGGGAAGATCGACGATCCAGTCCTTCGCGGGAGGCGAGCGGGTGCAGCAGGTGCAACGCCAGGCCGCGGGAGTCTGGGCGGCCGCCGCGATTCGGCTCGGACCTCACACGCGGCGTCGAGCAGACCCATTACCCTGCCGACGACGTCGGGAAACGGGCCACGCAGCACGGCCGCCCGGCCCGGTCACCGGCCGCACACGGACCGGCGCGGCCTCTCCCCTGCCGGGCAGCGGCCGGAAAGGCGCATCCACGCGGTGCGGTGGCCGTCACCGTGGTCGAGGCTGTCCGGCCCGGCGGGGCACACTTGGGCCGTGGAACGTCACGAGTTCGGCGTCGCGGTGCGCCACCTGCGGGAGAGCACTACCCCGGCGACCGTCGGGCTGCCGGTGGGCCGGCGGCGGGTGCAGGGGTTGCGGCGGGAGGAGCTCGGCGAGCTGGCGGGGATGTCGGCGGACTACGTACGCCGGTTGGAGCAGGGGCGCAGTCATCCGTCGGCCGGGGTGGTGCACGCCATCGCCCGTGCGCTGCGGGTCGGGCGGGCGGAGTACGAGCGGCTCTGCGCGCTGGCCGGGTACGCCGCCGCGGACGGGCGGGTGCCCGACGAGATCGGTCCGGGCGCGACGCGGCTGCTGGAGCGGTTCACCGACACCCCGATGTTCGTCTCCGACGCGGCGATGAACCTGGTCGCCGTGAACAGCGCCTTCCTGGCCCTGGGGCACTGGGAGCTCACCGGGGACCCGTGGCAGTGGAACGTCGCCTGGCGTACGTTCTGCGATCCGTTCCGGGGTTTCCGGCAGTCGGCGGCCGAGGCGACCGATCACGAGGCGGTCCTCGTCGCCCGACTGCGCAGCGCGGTGCTGCGTTACCCCGCCGACGCCTCCCTCGCCGGGTTGGTGGACGAGATGCGCAGCCGCAGCGGCCTGTTCGACACCCTGTGGCGGGAGCCGCGTCCGGTGGCGGCCTACGAGAGCAGCGCCGCGTTCGTTCATCCGGACGGCGGCGTCGTCACCCTCGTCGGCAGCCTGGTCACCATCCCGGGTGACGATCTGGCGGCCCTGATGCTCACCGCGGCACCGCGTTCGGCCGATGCGGCGCGGCTCGCTGAGATCGTCGACGACGCCGGTGAGCCGACCGTCATCAGGGTGGGCCAACCTGGCCCAGGCTGACCGCGCCGGTTCCTGCCAGATTGGAGGCTCACCGACGGCGTCCAGGAAAGCAGGTCAGGCAATGAAGGCAGTGCGTTTTCACGAGTTCGGCGGCCCCGAGGTGCTCCGCTACGAGGACGTGGAGCAGCCCGTCCCCGGTGCCGGTCAGGTCCGCATCCGGGTCGCCGCGACGTCGTTCAACGGCGTCGACGGCACCATCCGCGCGGGCTTCATGCAGGGCCCGATCCCGGTCGAGCTGCCCCACACTCCCGGCCTCGACGTCGCCGGCACGGTCGACGCGGTCGGTCCCGAGGTGACCGACGTCGCGGTCGGCGACCGGGTCATCGGCTTCCTGCCGATGACGGGGACCGGGGCGGCGGCGGAGTACGTGATCGCCCCGGCGGAGATCCTGACCGGGGCACCCGGGAACGTCCCGTTGGCCGATGCGGCGGCGCTCCCGCTGGTGGGGCTGACGGCGTGGCAGGCGTTGTTCGACCACGGCAGGCTGACCGCCGGCCAGCGGGTGCTGGTCAACGGGGCCGGCGGTGCGGTCGGCGGATACGCCGTGCAGTTGGCGAAGGAGGCCGGTGCCCGGGTGATCGCCACGGCCAGCCCCCGCAGCGCCGGCCGGGTCCGGGCCGCCGGGGCCGACGAGGTGGTCGACCACACCAGCACCGACGTGACGGCGGCGGTGACCGAGCCGGTCGACCTGGTGCTCAACCTCGCCCCGGTCACCCCGGAACAGCTCGCCGCCCTGGTCCCGCTGATCCGTGACGGTGGAACCCTGGTCAATACCACCGTCTGGATGCCGGCCCCCTCCGACGGGACGCGCGGCGTACGCGGTATCGACCTGTTCGTCCGCAGCGACGCCGACCAGCTCGCCGACCTGGCGGCGCGGGTGAGCACCGGCGAGTTGCGCGTCGAGGTTGCCCAGCGGGTGACGCTGGCCGAACTGCCCGCGCTGCACGCCCGGGCCGGCGCGGGTGAGCTGCCCGGCAAGACGGTCGTCCTCTCGCCCACGGCGTGAGGACGACCGGCCCTCGGCAGGGTGGACCCGCGAATCAGCACACCGGGGCCGCACACGACGACCATGAGGCCCGCGGTCGTCCGCCACAAACCAGGTGACGTCGACGGATGTCTACGCGACACTGACCGGCGTGGCAGGGGTCGAGGTGGTCGTCGCCCATCAGGAGCGTGCGACCCTGCGCGTCGGCGACCTGTTCCTCAAAATCGACACCGATCCGACGCGCACCGCCGTCGAGGTCGAGGCGATGGCGCTGGCACCGGTCCCCACGCCAAAGATCCGGTGGCACAGGCCGCCCGTACTCGCGCTCGCCGCCCTTCCCGGGAGGCCACTCGGCCAGCTCGGCGAACCGTCGACCGCGTCGCCGGCCGCGTGGGCCGCGGCCGGTGCCGCCGTACGCACGCTGCACGACGCCCCGCTGCCGCCCTGGCCCGGTCGTCACCTCGACGACCTGGCGGCACGCCTTGACGGGGAGTGCCGGTGGCTCGTCACGAACGGCGTTCTCCCCGCCGATCTGGTCGCCCGTAACCGTCGGGTCGCCGAGGCCGCGTTGCGGCCGTGGACTCCGGTGTTCATGCACGGCGACCTGCAGACCGCGCACGTGTTCGTCGAGCACGACGAGGTCACCGGCGTGCTCGACTGGTCCGAGGCAGGCCCCGGCGACGCCCTGTACGACCTCGCCATCCTGACGCTCGGTCACGAGGAACACCTGGACGACGTCGTCGCCGGCTACGGCACCGAGGTCGACGTCGACGTCATCCGGGCGTGGTGGTCGGCGCGGAGCCTGCTGACGATCCGCTGGCTGATGGAACACGGCTTCGACCCGGCCGCTCCGGGCTGCGAGATCGACGTGCTCACCTCCCGGAGGTGACGCCACCCGGGCCGGGGGGTCGCCGGCCGCCGGTGACGTCAGCGCGGGTGGCGGCCGGAGGCGCCGGTGGGTGGCTCGGTGAAGTAGTCGCGCAGCAGGACGATCTGCCCGGCGCGGAGCCGGAAGACCTGCACGAGCGACATCGTCGTACGCCTTCCGTCGGCCTCGTCGACGGCGACGTCGATCTCGGCGACGAACACGTCGGGGTCCGCCGTTTCGTGCAGATGGTGGGTGGAGTGTCGCGGGTCCACCGTGCCGGGCCGGGCCAACTGCCGGTGGTACACGCGGAGCCCGGCCCGGATCGCCTCCCGCCCGACCAGGCGGCCGTGCAGTGGATGACCTTCGGGAACGAGCGGCGCGTCGTACACGCCGTCCTCGGTGAACAGGGCGGCGACCGCGTCCGGGTTCCGGGTGACCGCGCCGGCGTAGACGTACCGCTGGAAGATTTCCTGGTGTCTGAGGTCCACTCTCCAGCCTAGCCCGCGGCCGGGCCGGAGCAGGCGGACGGTGGACGCGCGACGGCCCGGCGCGGAAGGGTGCTCCGCGCCGGGCCGTCGCCGTCGGACTGGGTCAGTTGGCCGCGCAGGTGGCCGTCGCACCGGGGCCGGTGCCGGTGCCCTGGAAGCCGAAGTTGGTCGACTGCCGGGCGCCGACCTGCCCGTTGTAGCTCACGTTGGTGAACCGGACGGTCCCGCTGGTGCCGCTGGACTGTGCGCTCCAGGTGCTGGTGACGGCGGCACCGCCGGGCAGGCTGATGCTGACGTTCCAGCCGTTGAGGGCGCTGTCACCGGCGGTGACCGTCACGCTCGCCGTGAAGCCGCCGTTCCACTGGTTGACCACCACCGACGCGGTGCAGCCGTTGCCGGCCGGTGGCGGCGTGGTGGGGGGAGCCGTGGTCGGCGGGGCCGTGGTGGGCGGCGGGGTGGTCGGCGGGGCCGTGGTGGGCGGCGCGGTGGTCGGCGGGGTCGTCACCGGCGGGTTGGGCGCGCCGTTGGCCAGGCTGAAGGCCAGGTCCGGCTGGAACGAGCCGGCGGTGTAGCGGCAGCCGTCAGCCTCACCCGGCGGCTTCACCCAGAGGTACGCGTCGATATTGTTGTCGCCGGTGTTGGTCGTCGGGTACTGCCCGATGCGGCGGTCGGTGTTGTCGTCGCCGCACCAGTCACCGCTGGCACTGCCGTTGCGGCTGGTGTCGATGACCTGGCGCTTGCCCGAGATGCCCATGCCGTTGAGGGCGGAGATGACGTTCCGGCCGAAGTTCGCCTCGCTGGAGGTGGGGTTGAAGTTCGACACGTTGGTGAAGAAGCCGTCGGCGTACTGCACGCCGGCCGCCCGCAGGCGGTTGGCCGTCTCGTTGGCGCTGTTCCACGTGGAGTGGCCGCCGTCGAGGTAGACCTTGGCGTTGGGGTTGGCCGCCTTGAGGGTCCGGGTGGCCGTCGAGATCGCCTGGTTACGGGCGTTGATCTCATTGCTGTTCAGGCAGGTCAGCAGGGCGAGCGAGTCGGTCTCCAGGATGATGATGACCGTCTGGTTGCCCAGCCCCCGGGCGAAGTTCGACACCCAGGTCTGGTACTGGTTGAGGTCGGGCGCGCCACCGGCGCTGGCCCCACCGCAGTCCCGGTTGGTGATCTCGTAGATCGAGAGCACCGGGATCTGCCCCGCGGAGTTGGCGGCGCCGATGAACGACGCAGCCTCGGACTGTGCGGTCGACGGGTTGAAGTTGGCGAACCACCGGGCCTGCGGCTGGCTGGCGATCTTGTCGCGGATGACACCGACCCGCGAGTCGCCGGGGTTGGCGGCGACCCAGCGGACGACGGCCGTGGTCGGGTCGCGGTAGAGCGGTCCGGATATCGTCCCGGCGGAGGCGGTGCCACCGGCGAGGCAGACGCCGGCGGCGGTGACGCCCGCGACGGCCGCCACACTGAAGGCCGCCACCGATCTGCGGCGGAGCGAGGAGAGGGTAGCCACGACGTGTTGCCTCCTGATCACATAGATGTTTCTACATGGGAGCGTTCCCACGACGGTAGCCGAGGCGTGCGCCGCTGCCAAGACGTACGGCCCACCCATTAAGGCATCGACCGACTTCACCGGCCGGACGGGCCGGACGGCAGCGTACCGCCGGTGCGGTGGCCCGGCGACGGGAACAGGAGGCGGCGGCACCCCGGAACGGCGACAGCGGCACCGCCGTCGTGCGCGGTGCCGCTGTCACCGGGGCGGTCGGCCCCGACCCCTGCCGGGGCCGACCCGCCGGAGTGGACGGTTCCGTTACGGCCGCAGGGCCTGCGCGGCCGGGGTCCAGGTCGACTCGTCCCTGACGTCGGCGACCCTGATCCCCTTGGCGATCTTCTCCAGCTCGGCCAGCGGCAGCCTGTTACCCAGCCCCATCCCGCTGACCTGGAGGACGACCGAGCCGTCGGCGTTCCAGATGTTGCAGAAGCCGCCGCCTGCGGCGTCGTCGCCCGACGCCCGCCGGTCCGAGCCGGGGTAGCACTTCGTCACGCCCGGCTCCGGGGACTGGTTCGAGCTGCTGGCCGGCGTGACGAAGATGTGAAAGCCGTCCTTGATGCCGTTCTCGGCCGCGTCGTACGGCGCGGTCAACCCCGAGGTGGGCGCGGCCGGCCGGGTGAACGTCGCGCCGCCGTAGTCACCGGCGCGGGCCGTGGCGATGCCGCTGAGGCCGGGCATGGCGTGCGTGCCGGACTGCAACGGCCGGTAGCCGGCCGGCACGTAGCCGACGGTGAACGGCACCGGGGCCGGCTTCGGCCGGCTCGGCTTCAGGCCACCGACCAGGCCGCCCAGGTCCTGGAAGCTGGGCGAGGCCACGGAACTGGAGAACGACGTCACCGCCGCCCAGGCGTCGGGGGCGTACTCCCAAGCGAGCAGCTTGTTTCCCTCGTCGAGCGGCTTGCTCGGGTCGAGGCCGACCGGCAGGGTCGCCTGCACGGCCCGGTGCCCGGCCACGGTGACCTTCCTGCCGTCCTTGATCCCGGCCGGGTCGAAGACGCCCGGCCGGTACACGGTCAGGTACGCCCACAGGGTGGGCTTGCCCCCGGCGGTCCGCCGCTTCCGCTCGACGGCGTCGCCGCCCGCCTCGGCCTCGTCGGCCGTGACCGGCTTGTCGTTCGAGATGTGGCCGTCGGAGTAGACCGAGGCGATCTGGTAGCCGACGGACGCGACGATCGGGTCCTGCACGTGCAGCGTGCCCGCGTCGTACCCCCGGAAGGTGAAGGTGAACGGCGGGGCGTCGGCCCAGCGGGCCTCGGCGGGTGCGGCGGCCGCCACACCGGCCGGGGGCGGCGCGGCGGTGGTGTCCCGCCCGGCGCCCAGGGT
>NZ_JACGMO010000028.1:0-64635 GCF_015354745.1 Micromonospora sp. S-DT3-3-22 | reverse complement strand
TGGCACGCTCGACGCGTACGCGGCGGTCGCCGCGCTCGCGCCCCGGCAGGGCGACCCGCCGGTGCCGGTCGCGGCCGGGCCGGTCGTCGTGCCGACCGCGCCCGGCCCGTCGCGGGCCGCCCGGGTGGCCGGCCTGACCGTCCTCGGCGCGTTCGTGGTGACCCTGCTCGCCGCCGCCACGCTCACCCGCCGGGGCTCCCGCCGGCCCGGGTGAGCGGACGGCGGGATCATGACGTTGACGAAGAGGTTCGCGCGCCGGATCAGCCGACCGCCGACCGGGCCGCCCATCAGCGCCGAGAACCGTTCGACATGGCGGTCGCCGGTGACCGGCCAGGCCCAGGTGTTGCCGAGCGCCATGCCGGCGATGGCCCGCGCCCGACGGGCACACCCGTCAGGCGCGTTACAGCGGGGTGAGGAACAACCGCCCCCGTCCTGGCGGCTGCCGATCTGCCGCCGGTCTGGGCGATGTACGCGGCGGTGCTGCTGGTGCTCGCCCCGCTGGAGCTGTATCTCGTCCACCGGTTGCGGGGTGGCCGCGACGAGCCCGACACCCGCTGGCCGCGGCCGGTTCGGCTGCTGGCCCCGACGCTCGCCGTCGCGGCGCTGGCACCCGGCCTGGTGCCGCTCCACCACCTGTGGCAGCCGTACGCGTGGCTGACGGTGGCGGTCTTCGCGCTCCCGCTCGCGGTCGTCGCCCGACGCGCACGCGGCCTGGTCGTCGCGGTGTCGACCCACGTGCTGGTCAACCTGGTGACCTTCGTGGTGCTCGCCGTGGGGGCGGTGCAGCGCTGACCGGCGGCGGGGCCCTGGGGCGTGGCCGGTGGACGGTAGGATCGCCCGGTGGACCTGGATGCCGTGGCCGCCCGGCTCGGGGTGCCCGTCGAGGAGGTCGAGCGGGTGCACCGGCTCGCCGGTGACCGGCCGTCGGCCCCGCTGCCCGACCGCGCCGACGCGCCCGCGCTGCTCGACCGGCTGGGGGTGCTACCGGACGACGCCGCCGAGATCATGGCCGGCTGGCCGGACCAGGATTCTCCCTTGTGGACGCCGGAGCTGCGCTGGCTGCTGGACCGCTCGACCGCCCTGGTCCGCGCCGACCTCGGCGGGCACGAGTGGCTGTCGCCCGGCCCGGAGCTGCCCCGCGACCGGGGGCCGGCCTGGCGGCACCTGTACGTCTACGCCTACCTCGCCCTGGTCGACGTGGTCACCGGATACCACCGCGAGCACGGCGTCGCCGGGTCCGTCACCTGGACGACCCTCGCCGACCTGGGTCGCAACCTGGCGATCGACAGGCGGATGCGCGGCGAGGGCTGGCCGGTCATGCAGAGCTGGCTGACCCTGCACGCCCGGGGCGGCCTCTACGAGCTGGGCCGCCTCCAGCACGAGCGGGGCGGGACGGCCATCGGCCTGCACGTCCCCGACGCGGGGCCGCTGACCCCGGAGGCGGTCGACGCGTCGCTCGACGAGGCCCGGGAGTTCTTCCCCCGGCACTTCCCCGACGAGCGCTACACCACGTTCTCCTGCGGCTCCTGGCTGCTCGATCCGCAGTTGCGCGACTACCTCCCCGGGGATTCCAACATCATCCGGTTCCAGCGCCGGTTCGAGTTGCTCCCCTACGTGCCGGCCGACGGGCCGGACGCCGACGTCGAGGTGCGCCGGTTCGCCTTCCGTACGCTCAGCACGCCGCTGGAGCAGTTGCCCCGGCGGACGGTGCTGCAACGCGCGATCGTCGACCACCTGGCGGCCGGTGGCCACTGGCAGTGGCGGCACGGCCGGTTCCCGCTCTAGGGGGGTGGACGGCTGCCGGACATGGTGCGGACCCTCCCCGACGGCACCGACCGCCACCTGGGACGGCTCGCCGTCGTACCCGACCTCACCCACCGTCCGCCTGGCGAAGCAACTGCCCGGCACCGGACGCTGACCGGCCCGCCGGCCCACGCCGGGCTCAGGTCGGTGTGTCGCTGCCGGTCGGTGCGCCGGTCGGCTCGGAGACGTGTGCGGTGACGATCCGCCAGCCGACGGGCAGGCGTACCCAGGTCTGGGTCTGCCGACCGGTGACGGCGGTGCCGGGGTAGCCGAACCGGGTGGTCACCACCGCGAGGTCCGGGCCGAACGTGGTGACCACCGGGTCGACCAGCCGGCGGCCGGGCGGCAGCGGCGGCTGGGCGGCCCGCCACTTGCGCTGTTCGTCCCAGCCGTACTGGTGGTCGGCGAGGCCGAACCGCACGGTCCGGTCGGACTCCCAGAAGTAGCCGCAGATCCGGTCCGCGTCCCCGTCGACCAGCGCCTGTTCGTAGCCGGCGAAGGCCGCCGTCACCTCGGCGACCACCTCCGCCCGGTCGATCTCCATGTGGTGCGTCCCTTCCCGTCGTCGGATGGCTGAGCCGGTGGACCCGGTCGGTGGTACGGGGTGGGGCCCACCGACCACCGACCGGGCCGGTCGGCTCAGCCGTTGACCGCCGACGTCGGCCGGGTGCCGTCGGCCGGACCGCCCGGGGCCGGCACGACGGTGCCGGTGGCCGGGGCGGTGGCGACGGCCGGGGCGGGCGGTTCGTGCCGGCGGTCCAGCTCGGCCTCGTCCGGGTCGGGGACGCGGGGCGTGGGCCGGCCCAGCGCGAAGACCGCGCAGATCACCGCGACGAAGAGGTAGCCGAGCGCCACCGGGCCGTTGGCGTTCCACTCGATCTTCTCGCCGTGGATCAGCCCGACGAACGACAGCACCGCGCCGACCCCGGCGAAGACCGCCGCCCGGACGAACCGCTTGTCGATGATGAAGACCACCACCGCGCCGAGCACCAGGCCGGCGAGGATCGCCCCCTGGCCGAGCACGAGCAGCCCGTCGTAGACCACCCCGGCGCCGTTGAGCGCGTCGTCGCCCACCGCGGCGGCGGTGGTGCCGGCCGCCGCCAGGGTGTTGTCGATCTGGCTGGTGGCCCAGGCCGCGATGTTCGGGATGAGCGCGGCGACCACGGCGGCGGCGTGCGCCCTCGGCGTCGCCTGGAACGCCTGCGCGCCGATCAGCAGCCCGATGTAGAGCAGGATCGGCACGATGGCGGCCGTCGGGAAGATCGTCGCGAGCAGGCCGAACATGCCGAGGAAGCACAGCACCGCGATCACCACGCCGGTCGCCATCGAGTAGCCGGTGCGGCCACCGGCCGCCTTCCAGCCCGGGTGCCCGACGTAGACGGCGGGCGGGAACGGCGAACCGAGGGCCGCGCCGATCACCGCGCCCGCCCCGTCGGCGAGCAGGACGCTGCGCAGGTTGTAGTGGTCACCGGCGGTCGCCGCGCTCTCCACGTTGGACATGCCCTCGGTGAAGTTGTAGACCCCGAGCGGGATCGCCGTGGCCAGCAGCGGCGCCATGTCGCCCAGCCCGGTGAGCAGCAGGTCCAGCTTGAACGAGGGTACGGCGACCGCGACGTCCCGGGCGGCGGCGGTGACGTCCGGCACCGACATCGCCCCACCGGCCCAGCCGATCGCCGTGCCGACCAGCAGCGCGGCGAGCCCGATCGGGAACTGGAAGGGCAGCTTCACGTCGGTGAGCAGACCGATCAGCAGCAGCGCGAACACCGGCAGCGCCACCCAGGCGGTCCGCCACATCTGCCCGGCCGGATTCATCGAGATGAAGGTGACGGAGATCCCGGCCAGGGTGCCGAGCAGGGCGGCCCGGGGCGCGTACCGGCGGATGTACGGGCCGACGAACGCGCCGATCAGCACGATCACGCCGATGATGAAGGCCCAGGCCAGTCCCGCCTCCCAGGCCCGCACCGGGTCCCTGGTGCGCAGGTAGATCGGCAGCATGATGACGAAGATGACGATGAACATGTGCGGCACGCTCGGCCCGTACGGCAGGGCGGTCACGTCGGTGCGCTGTTCCCGGCGGGCCAGCCGCCGCGCCAGCAGGGTGTAGTAGACGTTGCCGACGACCAGTGCGATGCCGAGCGCCGGCAGGATCGTGCCGAACACCTCCCCCTCGGGGAGGTTAACCACGGCGACGCAGAGCCCGGTCAGGGTGAGCACGTTGACCAGGACGTTGACGCCGAAACCGAAGAACGCGTTGGTGTCGCCGCGCACCCAGTACGGGAGAGCGACGACGGTGGGCTTGGTGGGGACCATGGCTGCTCCCGGTCAGGAGGAGGGGTGCGACACGGAGGTGGTGGCGAGCGCGGCGCGTACCTGTGGGGAGTCGGCGACCCACCCGAAGATCCCGCCCTGGGCGGCGATCATGTCGAGCCCGACCCGGTGGAACTCGGGGAAGTAGGACCCGACGCAGTCGGCGAGCACGAGGCACTCGTACCCGCGGTCGTTGGCCTCCCGGACGGTGGTGTGCACGCACACCTCCGTGGTGACCCCGGTGACCAGGAGGCTGCGGATGCCCCGCGCGTGCAGCAGGGCGTCCAGGTCGGTGGCGTGGAAGGCACCCTTGCCGGGTTTGTCGACGACCGGTTCGCCGGGCAGCGGCGTCAGCTCGTCGATGATGTCGTGGCCGTACTCGCCCCGCACGAGGATGCGGCCGTTGGGGCCCGGGTCGCCGATCCGCCGGCTCGGTGCGCCCCGGTGCAGCTTGGCCGGCGGGCAGTCGGACAGGTCGGGCAGGTGCCCCTCGCGGGTGTGCACGACGGTCAGGCCGGCGGCGCGGACGTCGGCCAGCAGCGCCGCCAGCGGCGCGATGGTCCGGCGGAGCTGACCGACGTCGTTGCCCAGGCTCTCCCCGAAGCCGCCGGGCTCCAGGAAGTCGCGCTGCATGTCGATGACCAGCAGCGCCGTGCTGGCCGGCTCGAAGGAGTACGGGGTGGGCCGCGCGGCGGCGACGGTCGTCATGGGCGTTCCTCACCTCACCGTGGCGGCGATGACGTCGTCGGAGGTGGCGACGCAGCCGAAGACGCCGCCCTGCATGGTCACCATGTGCAGGGCCGCCTCGTGGTTGCCCTTGTCGGTCGCGCCGGTGCAGTCGGCCAGGATCAGGCACTCGAAACCCCGGTCGTTCGCCTCCCGCATGGTGGTGTGCACGCACACGTCGGTGGTGATGCCGGTGAGGATCAGGTGGGTGACGCCCCGGGTCCGCAGCACCAGGTCGAGGTTGGTGGCGTAGAACGCGCCCTTGCCCGGCTTGTCGACGATCACCTCGCCGGGCGCCGGGGCGACCTCGGGCACGATCTCCCAGCCCGGTTCGCCCCGGACCAGGATGCGCCCGGCCGGGCCGGGGGCGCCGATCTCGGCGCCGATCCGGGCCGACCGCCAGCGCTTGTTCGCCGGCAGGTCGGACAGGTCCGGCTGGTGTCCCTCCCGGGTGTGCACGACCAGCATCCCGAGGGACCGGGCGTGCGCCAGCAGCCGGGCGGTGGCCGGCAGCCCGGCCCGGGTGAGTCCGATGTCGTAGCCCATCGCGTCGACGTAGCCGCCCGGCCCGCAGAAGTCGGTCTGCCAGTCGATGCAGAGCAACGCGGTACGCGTGGTGTCCACCGTGCCGTCGTACGGCCACGGGTAGGGGTTGGCCGGTACCGGCCCGATGCTGCCCATCCTCGCTCCCTGTCGTCGTCGAAGGTGGTGTCCGGATCACCGTCGGGCGGCACGCCGCCAGGCCCGCCAGCCGCCGGCGGCGCTGATGTCCTCGACCTGCGGCCCCACCGCGTACGCCTCGCAGAGGAAGCCGAGCACGTCCCGCCCGTCGTGCAGCCGGACCCAGCCGAGGGAGAGCGGTGCCGGCACCCCGGTCAGCAACGGTCCGACGGCGGACGCCGGCAGCCGCCACAGCTCGACGTCGATCGGTTGGCCCGGCGGGCCGTCCGGGGCGGCCCGGACCAGGCCGGGCAGTCCCTCGTCGTCCGGGGTGTCCAGCCGGTAGAGCCGGTAGAGCGGCGCGGTCCGGGCCGCGCCGACCAGGGTGGCCCCGTGCCCGGTCAGCTCACCGTTGCGGGATTCGCCGGCCAGGTGCCGGCCCACCACGGCGAGCAGCAGCTCCGCCGGGGCGGGAGCCGGCACCGGGCCACCGCCCGCCGCCGCAGCCACACCGTCGTCCACCACACCTTCGTCCGCCGCCGCGACCGACGACGCGCCGCCGTCCGTCACCGCCGCCGCGGCGGTGCCCGCCCCGGCCGGGTGGGCGTCCACCGGGGTGGGCTCGGTGGCGGTGGTGAGGGCGGCGGCGAGCCGGGCCAGGGTGAGGTCGCTGAACGCCGGGCCGATCAGGGTCAGGCTGGCCGGCCGGCCGCCCTCGGTGAACCCGTTGGGCACGGTCACCGCGGCCAGGTCGAGCAGGTTGGCGAACTGGGTGTAGCGGCCGAGCGTGGCGTTGCGGCCGATCGGGTCCTCGGCGATCTCGTCGAGGGTGAAGGTGGTGCCGACGGTGGGCACCACCAGCACGTCGATCTCCTGCCACCGCCGGTCGACCCGGGCCCGCAGTTCGCGGAGCCGGTGCTGGCCCCGGAAGGCGTCGACCGCGTCGTGGCGTCGTCCGGTCTCCAGCACGGCCCGGGTGACCGGGAGGACCGACCCGGGATGCGCCCGCAGGAAGTCGCCCAGGGCGACGAGCCGCTCGGCCACCCAGGGCCCCTGGTAGAGCAGGTCCCCCGCCGCGAGGTAGTCGTCCAGCGGCACCGGCAGCGCGGCGGCGACCAGCGCGCTCAGCCGCCGTACGCCGACCGCGAACCGGTCGGCCTGCCCGTCGTCGCCGAAGAAGTCGAGGTCCGCCGGCCGGGGCACCCCGAGGCGCAGCGTCGCCGGCACATCCGCGCTCGCCCGTCGCGCCGGCAGGGCACGGCCCCACGGGTCGGCCGGCGAGACGCCCCGGGCGGCGTGCAGCACGTCGACCGCGCCCGCGACCTCGGTGGTGAAGACCGACACGCAGTCCAGCGAGCGGCAGGCCGGCACCACCCCGGCGGTGCTGAGCAGACCCCGGGTGGGTTTGAGCCCGACGATGCCGTTCAGCGCCGCCGGGACCCGGCCGGAGCCGGCGGTGTCCGTACCCAGGGCGAAGCTGACCTGGCCGGCGGCGACCGCGACGGCCGAACCGGAGCTGGAGCCGCCGGAGACGAGCCCGCCGCCGAAGACGCTCTCGCCGCTGCCGTACGGCGAACGGGAGCCGGTCAGACCGGTGGCGAACTGGTCGAGGTTGGTCTTGCCGACGAGCAGGGCACCGGCGTCGCGCAGCCGGCGCACCACGGGAGCGTCCTCGGCGGCCCGGTAGCCGAAGTCGGGGCAGCCGGCCGTGGTGACCATCCCGGCGACGTCGATGTTGTCCTTGACCGCGAAGGGGATGCCGTACAGCGGCAGCGCGGCGGGATCGTGGTGGCGGGTCAGTTCCTCGGCGCGGGCCCGCAGCTCGGCGGCCGGGACGGTGCTGATCCAGACCGGTCCCCCGTCCCGCCCGGCGAGCCCGGCCAGGACGCGTTCGACCTGGTCGACGGGGGTTGTCGCCCCGCTGCGGTAGGCCGACCGTAGTTCCGGGACGGTGCCGATGCGCTCTGACATACTGTCGATTGTCGACTGTCTTGTTACGACCAACGGTCCATGCCGTAACGACGCCATGACGGCCGGCAGGTCGGGCCGGCCCACCTTCTCCCAGTAGCCGTCCACCTCGTGACGCCCGCGACCCGCTCGACCTGTCGAGAAAAGGAACGATCGTTCTTGACTGGTCGTTCCTCAATCGTTAGGGTTCTCGGCATGGGTCGCCCGAGGGGTTTCGACGAAGAAGTCGTGACGGCCGCGGCGGCCGAGCTGTTCGCCGGCCGGGCCTACGACGGGGTGTCCGTCGACGACCTCGTCCAGCAGTTGGGAGTGCACCGCAACAGTCTGTACAAGACCTTCGGCAGCAAACGGGGGCTGTATCTCGCCGCTCTGCGGTGGCACCTCGATCACCGGCTACCGCCACTGACCGAGCAGCTCGCCGCCGGCGCCGAAGTCGCCGACGACTCCGCACTCGATCTGCTGTTGTTGGCGGCGGTCGAGCGCGCTCCCCGCGACGTCGAGGTAGCCGCCCTCGTGACCAAGGCGTGGCAGGCGCTGGATCAGGCCCTGCAGCGGGCGTCGGCGAACCACCCCGACGGCTCTCCCTCGACGGCGTTGAACGCCCTGCTGGGCGAGCGGCTGCGGGCTCGTGCCGCTGCGGCGACGGCCGGCCCTTCATAGCCCCAACCACTCCCCCCGCCCGGCGCTGCTCACGCCGGTGCCCCACCATGCCCTGCGGCCGGTGCCGCCGGGCTTACGAAAGGACCTACGACATGGCCAGTGTCCGCATCGAGGGCGACGATCTCGTCGTGGAGATCGAGGGGATGGACAGGTTGTGGTCGCTCAAGAGCCGTTTGGTGATCCCGTTGGCCAATGTCCGCGGCGCCACCGCCGACCCGGGTATCGCCGCCGAACCCAAGGGCCTCCGGGCACCGGGAACGAGCCTGCCCGGGGTGATCACGGCCGGCACCTTCCATCAGGACGGTGAGCGCGTCTTCTGGAACATCCGTGACGGTGCCCGCGCCGTCGTCATCGAACTCGCCGACGAGCACTACGCCCGCCTGGTGGTGGAGGTCGTCGACCCGACCGCCACGGTCGCCCTGATCGAGCAGGCGGTCCTGCGATGATCTCGCTCGGCCGGATGCCGCACACCGCCCGCCGGATCGCATGGAGAGCCGCGATCGGCGCCGTCACGCTCGGGAGCATCGCCGCGGGGGCCCTTCCCGCCGGTGCCGTGCGGTCCATGCCGACCACGCCCGCCATGGACCGCGAGATCAGCTTCACTGTGGACGGCACCGTCACGTACGGCACCCTGCACATCCCCGCCCACCGCCGGGGGCGGCAGATGCCGGCCGTGTTGTTGCTGCCCGGCAGCGGCCCCACCGACCGCAACGGCGACCAGCCGCCCGCGCTCACCCCGCACACCCTGGCCAAACTCGCCGATGCGCTGGCGCGCGACGGAGCCGTCAGCCTGCGCTTCGACAAGTACGGCACGGGCCGGACCGGGCTGGGTGCCTACGCCGAACGTCCCGAGACGATCGACTATCCCGCCTTCGTCCGCCAAGCCGATGCCGCGTACCGGCTCCTCGCCAGCCAGCCCGAGGTCAACCGGCGGGCGGTACGGCTGATCGGGCACAGCGAAGGCGCGCTGACGGCACTGCAGGTCGCGGTCGCCGCCGAACCCCGTGCAGCCGGGGTCGGGCTGTTGCAACCCCTGGCACAACGGTTCCTCGACGTGCTCGCCCGGCAACTGCACGACCAACTCGCCGCCGCCGTCGCCGCAGGTCAGCTGAGCCGGCAGGAGCAACGCACCATCGGACGCGCCGTCGACCGGGCCGTCGCCGATCTCCGGGCGCACCGCCCGCCGGACACCACCGGCATGCCGCCCGCCCTCGCCGCACTCTTCCAGGCCCTCGGCGGCCCCAACCGGCGCTACGTGGAGACCATCGACGCCATCGACCCAGCCTCGGTCGCACTCCAGCTACCGCGCCGGACCCCTGCCCTGCTCACCTGCGGAACCATCGACCAGCAGGTCCCGTGCCACACGACCACGCGGCTGGCAACGGCGCTGGAGCGGGCACACACCAGCGGGCCCGGCCGCATCGTGCTGTCCGGCGTGGCGCACGATCTGACCGACCCCGCGAATCCGGACGTGCTCGCCCCGGCGACACTCGACGCACTGCACCGGTTCATGCGGCACGGCGCCCGATAGGCGAGGCCCATGCTCACGATGCCCGGTGTGATGGGCGTGCCGGTGGGGTCGCTGCCACCCTCGACCGGCTACGCGCCGTCCCCGACCCGCAAGACGGAACCTAGCCGAGGTACGAACGCGCGCCGTGCGCGGAGAGCACGGCGAGCACCTCCTCCGGGTCACCCCCGGCGACCGCCTCGAACAGCCGCTCGTGCCGGTGCACGCCGTCGAGCGGCTGGGCCAGCTCCGCCTCCCGGCGCAGGTTGATCGCCATGTAGAGCTGCAACTTCACCAGGATCGAGTCGTACACGTCGGACAGTTTCCGGTTTCCGGCGAGCGCCACCAGCGCGACGTGGAACGCCCGGTGCGCCTGCGCGACCAGCATCCGGTCGCCACGCCGTACCGCCTCGCGCATCTGCTCCAACGCCGCCCGCAGGCCGGCCAGGTCGCCGTCGCGGCCCACCGGGATGCCGGCCCGCACCGCGAACCGCTCCAGCACGTCGCGCAGCTCGTAGAGTTCCCGCACGTCGCGGTCGGAGAGGGTGGCGACCCGGACCCCCCGGCGGGGCACGTGCTCGACCAGCCCCTGCTGGGCGAGCAACCGCAGCGCCTCCCGCAGCGGCGCCCGGCTGATCCCCAACCGCCGGGTCAGCTGCTCCTCCACCAGGCGTTCACCCGGGTCGCTCCTGCCGCTGAGGATCTCCTGGGTGATCCGGATGACGGCCAGCTCCACCAGGCTGACACTCTCCAGCTCACCATCCATCGGCGATGCGGCCACGTCGTTCACTCCGCTGAGTCTGCCATCTGTCCCCCGGCGGTCGGCGTCGCGGCGTCACCCCGCCGGGGTGACGCCGCGACGGTCCGGCCCGTACCCCGGCTGCCGGGCCTTCCGCCCCCGCTCAGCGTCCCTGCCAGTCCTCGGCCGCCGTGAGCGGCACGGGGTGGGGTCGCCGCACCGTCGTGTCCAGCGTGATCCGCCGGCCCTCGGTCGCCGACCGCAGCAGGCCGGTCATCGTGTCGAGCACGTGCAACGCCAGGTCACCGCCCGCCCGGGGGGCCCGCGCGTCGTCGGCCCGCACCGCGTCGATCAGGCCGAGGCCCCGGGCGCCGTCCCGGTAGCCCGCCGTCGGTGCGAGCACCCGCCAGCCGTCGCCGCCGAGCGGGCACAGCCGGACCTCGCCGTCGAAGTAGTTCGGGTCGGGTACGGCCAGGGTGCCGCTCTCCCCGTGCACCTCGATCGGCGCGGCCGTCGTGGTCACCCCGTCGAAACTGGTCGTGAGGGTGGACAGCACCCCGCTGTCGTGTTCGAGCACGCCGGTCACGTGGGTGTCCACCAGGACGGGGACGCGCTGGCCGAGGCGCGGGCCGTTGCCGACGACCCGGTCGGAACGCAGCCGGCTGGCCGCCCCGGTCACCGCGCGGACCGGACCGAGCAGGTGGATCAGCGCGGAGAGGTAGTAGGGGCCCATGTCCAGCAACGGGCCGCCACCCGGGGCGTAGTAGAAGTCGGGGTGGGGATGCCAGCGCTCGTGCCCGGGGGTGACCATGACGGCCGAGGCGGCCAGCGGACGCCCGATCAGCCCGCCGTCGATCGCCGCGCGGGCGGTCTGGGTGCCGGTGCCCAGGACGGTGTCGGGCGCGCAGCCCACCCGTACCCCGGCCGCGGCGGCCCAGTCGAGGACCGCACGGCCCTGCGGCAGCTCCACGGCGAGCGGCTTCTCCACGTACACGTGCTTGCCGGCGTCGATCGCGGCGAGCGAGACCTCCACGTGGGCGGCGGGGATGGTGAGGTTGAGGACCGTCTGCACGTCGGGGTGGTCGAGCAGGCGCGCGACGCTCATCGCCTCGGCGTCGGGGAGGGTCGCGGCGGCTGCGGCCGACCGGTCGGCGTCGAGGTCGGCCACCGCGACGATGCACAGCTCGGGGTGGTGGGCCAGGGTGTCCAGATAGGCGCGGGAGATGACCCCGAGCCCTACGACGCCGACGCGGTGCGGGTCGCCCACAGCATGCCCCTCTCGATGACGGTCCGCACGGACGGGTGCTCCAGCACGTCGAGGCTGTGCCCGGGGGTCGTGACGACGACCCGGCCGGCGCCCCAGCGCCGGGTCCAGATCGCCGGCGAGGTGACCGGCCGGTGCCAGGGGTGCCAGTCCCGGGTGGGGTGGACGGTGCTGGCGAGGACGTCGACCAGGTCGTCGTGCAGCACCCAGTACTGCTCGGTGACCAGGTCGAAGTCGGCGATCCCGGCGGTGATCGGATGCTGGCGGCCGAGGTCGGTGACCGTCACCGTGTGCGGCAGGAAGTTGTCCTCTTCCCCGCCGCGCCGCTCGCAGGGCTCCCGCCCGGGGTGGGTCGCGAACTGGCCGCCCACCAGGTGCAGGTAGTCCGACGAGGCGCGGAACGCGTCCACGATGCCGCCGTGCCAGCCGGTCAGGCCCGTCCCGGCGACGACCGCCGCGCTCAGGCCCGCCACCTGGTCGGCGGTGATCTCGGCCATCGTCATGCACTGCACGACGAGGTCGGTGCCGGCCATCGCGGCGGCGTCCGCGTAGACCTCGGTGGACTCCTCGATCCGTACCGAGTAGCCGTTGTCCGCCAGGAACGGCAGGAACAGTTCCGTCGCCCGGACCGGCTGGTGTCCCTCCCAGCCACCGCGTACCACCAGTGCTCTGCGCTGCGTCACGCTCGCTCCCCTCCACGGTCCGTCGCCGGCCGGGCCGGCCGGTGCCGCCCCGGCGACGGGCCGCCGCCGGGCGTGCCGGCCGGGCACCGAAACCGTACTCGGCTCCGCCGACACGATCGGCCCCGCGCGGATCGCGGCATCGCCGACGGATCGGACCGCAGCGGCTGCGGGGACGGGTCCAGGGCCGGGGCGTCCACGGGCACAGGGCGACCTCGGTGGCCTGCTGGAGGGCCGCGCGGGTCGCGACCGGGTCGACGCGGCGTCGCGCGTCCCCCGGCAGCGTGGTCAGGGCGGCGGTGGCCGCACCGACGGACGCGCCGACCAGGGCGGCGGCGCTCACCTCGTCGAGGCGGTCGGGATAGGCGGCGGCGAGGTGCCGGCCGTACGATTTCCCCGTGCGCGAGCTGCTGCGGTCCTGGTGGCGTGAGCCCCGCCCGGCGCGCCCGGCACCGCACGGGTGGCGCGACGGGACGCTGGTCGCCCTGCTCGCGGCGGCGGCGCTGGTGGAGGGGCTCGCCCGGTGGGGCAGCCTGCCGCAGCCGGCGGCCGTGCCGGTCCTGATCGGCGTCGGTCTCGCCCCGGTCCTGCTGTGGCGACGGAGCCGGCCGCTGCCCGTGACGCTTGTCGCCTTCCCGGTCTGCGCCGTGGGCGAGATCGTCGTCGGTGGCGATCTCGGCCTGCACACGCTGGCCTACCTGCTGCTGGCGGTGTTCGCGCTGACGCGCTGGGGATCGGGGCGGGAGGCCGGGTTCGGCGCGGCCCTCGTCGCCGCGAAGATCACCTGGTCGACTGTGGTCGGCCACCTCGGCCCGGAGGACGCCCTGGCCGGGGCCGGGGTGGTGGCGGCGGCCCTCGCGGTCGGGGCCGCGTTGCGCTGGCGGGAGCGGGCCCGGCGGCGGGAGGTCGAGCAGGTGACGCTGCGCGAGCGGGAGCGGCTGGCCCGCGACCTGCACGACACCGTCGCCCACCACGTGTCCGCGATAGCCGTCCGCGCCCAGGCCGGACTCGCCCTGATGGAGACCCGGCCCTCGGCCGCCGCCGACGCGTTACGGCTGATCGAGACGGAGGCGAGCCAGGCCCTGACCGAGATGCGCACCCTGGTCCGGGCCCTGCGCCGCGACGAGCCGGCCGACCGGCTGCCGAGCCCCCGCATCGCCGACCTGCGGCAGTTGGCGGGCCGGACCGGTGACGGCCCGGCCGTCGAGGTGGACCTGGACGGCGACCTGGACGGCCTGCCGGCCCCGGTGGCGGCCACGATCTGCCGGCTGGCCCAGGAGTCGGTCACCAACGCCCGCCGGCACGCCCGGGAGGCGACCCGGATCACGGTCCGGGTCGTGGCCGACGGGGACACGGTGCGGCTGCGGGTCAGCGACGACGGCGTCGGCCCGCCGAGGCCCGGACGCGACGGCTTCGGGCTGGTCGGGATGCGGGAACGGGCCCATCTGCTCGGCGGCTCCGTCGACGCCGGCCCCGACCGGGACCACGGTTGGACGGTCACCGCCGCGCTGCCCCGGGCCGTGGCATGAGCGGCGGGCCCGGCCGGGTACGGGTGCTCGTCGCCGACGACCAGGAGATCGTGCGGACCGGGCTGGCGATGATCCTCGCCGCGCAGCCCGACGTCGAGGTGGTCGGCGAGGCGGCCACCGGGCAGCGGGCGGTCGAGCTGGCCCGGCGGCTGCGCCCCGACGTGTGCCTGTTCGACATCCGGATGCCCGGCCTGGACGGGATCGAGGCGACCCGGCTGCTGGCCGGCCCGGGGGTCGCGGACCCGATGGCGGTGGTGGTCATCACGACGTTCGACCTGGACGAGTACGTCTACGCCGCGCTACGCGCCGGGGCGCGCGGGTTCCTGCTCAAGGACTGCGGCCCGGCCCTGCTCACCCAGGCCGTTCACGCGGCGGCCGCCGGGGACGCGCTGATCGCGCCGCAGGTCACCACCCGGCTGCTCCGGGCGTTCGCGGACGCCGGGCCGGCCGCCCCGCCCCGCCAGCCGGTCGACCGGCTCACCGACCGGGAGGAGCAGGTGTTGGGCGCGGTGGCCCGGGGACGCACCAACACCGAGATCTCGGCCGAGCTGCACATCACGCTGAGCACGGTCAAGACGCACGTCGCCAGCCTGATGGCGAAGCTGGGTGCGCGGAACCGGGTCGAGGTCGCGATGTGGGCGTACCGGACCGATCGGCTGCGCGACGGCTGAGCGGGACCCCTTCCGGGCGACGCCGGTCGCGGCCGGGTCCCTCCACGGTGGACGTCGCCGAAAGTACGGTCGACGGCCCCGACCATCGGCCGGTCCGACGGCGGCCCGTGGACCGATGAGCCGGCCGGGTCCGGTCGCCATGCTCGGGTCATGACGACGCGACGACGGGACTGGCCCCTCCTCACCGGGCTCAGCGCGCTCAGCGCGGTCCCCACCTTCGGCGGCGCGCTGCGGGTGGCCGCCCTCTCCGGTGGGGCCGAGGTGACCCCCGCCAACGAACGCTTCTTCGCCGCGCCGGTCCCGGTGCTGCTGCACATCGCCGCCGCCGTCACCTTCAGCCTGCTGGGGGCGTTCCAGTTCGCGCCGGGCTTCCGGCACCGCCACCGGGCCTGGCACCGCCGGGCGGGCCGGTTGCTGGTCGGCTGTGGACTGATGGTGGCCGCGACCGGGTGGTGGATGAACGCCACCTATCCGCTGCCACCGGGTGACGGCCCGCTGCTCATGGTGCTGCGTTACCTGTTCGCCGCCGGCATGTTCGTCGCCGTCGCCGCCGGTTTCGTGGCCGTCCGACGGCGACGCCTGCACCAGCACCGGGCGTGGATGATGCGGGGTTACGCGATCGCCCAGGGCGCGGGGACCCAGGGCGTGCTGCTGTCGACCTGGATGCTGGCGGTGGGGCCGACGACCGAGCTGTCGCGGGCGTTGCTCATGGGGGCGGCCTGGACGCTCAACCTGCTCGTCGCCGAGTGGCTGATCCGGCGGCGACCCGGCCCGGTCACGGCGACCCGCCCGGCGACGCTCGCCGCCACGGGATAACGGGCGGGACGGAGCGTCCCGTCGCCGGGGTGGGCCGGTCGGCGGGTCAGGCGAACCGGTCGGCGAGCGCGGTCAGCCTGGCGACGTACGCCGGCCAGTCCTGGTCGTCGGGGACGTTCGGGTTCTCCCGTCGCCAACCGATCGCCGCGTCGTGCTGCTCGCGCAGGATGTCGGCGTGGCCGGCGTGCCGGGCGAGGTCGCAGGTCACGTGGATGATGATCTGGTGCAGGGTCACGTCCTGGTGCCCCGGTCGCCACCACGGCACCCGCCCCGGCGCGTCGAGCGGCAACTCGGCGATCGTCCGGTCGGCGAACTCGGCCACCCGGCGGTACAGGTCGATCAGGCCGTCCTTCGTCTCGTCCGCCCGCGCGTACCAGTCCGCCTGCGGGTCCTCGTCGTACGCCGCCATGGGGACCAGTTCGCCGGGGGACCGGAACGTCCGGCCGAAGGTGGGGCCGAAGTAGCCGGCCTCGACGTTAAGGCAGTGCTTGAGCAGGCCCAGCAGGTTGTTGCCGGTGGCGGTGCGGGGCAGCCGGGCCTCGCGTTCGTCGAGCCCGTCCAGCTTCCACACCAGGTCGTCGCGGGTGGCCTGGAGGTAGTGCCGCAGTGCCGCCTTCGGATCGTCCCGTTCCGCCATGCCCGTCAGTCTGCCCCACCGGTACGACACCCGTGGGGGCCCGTCGCGGCAAACAGCTTCCTGACAGTCGACGGTGATGCTGGGCCCCGGCGAGATCGCCACAGAGCTGACCGGAGGCGTGACGATGAGGAAGCAACTGATGGCTGCGCTGTGCAGCGCCGTACTGCTGATCGGCGGGTGCTCGACCGCCGACGAGGAACAGCCCGCGGCCGTCGGCAAGACCGGTGAGGCGGAGGTGGCCACCCTCCAGACCGGCGCGCCCACCCCCGCCGCGTCGGCGACGTCACCGCAGGCCGAGCGGCCACGGGAACGCCTCGACGACACCCCGGAGGACCAGAAGGAACGCCTCAAACCGTACGTGAAGTGCATGGCCGACCACGGCGTCGACATCGCCAAGCTCCGGAGCGACGGCACCAGCTCGAACGGGACCAGCGAGGCGTCCAAGGCCTGTGAGCAGCTGATGCCGCTACCGCCCTGGGAGTTCGACCCGGCCAACCCGGAGGCGAAGGACTTCGCCCGGGACGTCGTCAAGTGCCTCAAGGGCAAGGGCGTCCGGTACGTCGAGGTGGGCTCCGACGGCACAGGCTGGGCCTTCGGCGGCAAGAACAACGACTCCGAGTCGATCTCCAAGGGGTTGAAGTACTCCCCGGCGTGTGAACGCGAGGTCGCCGCGAAGCGGAAGTGACCGCGCACCCGGCGGCGTCGCCCACCCCGGGCGACGCCGCCGACGGTCGTCCGCAGGGCGATCCTGCCACCGGTTTGTCAGGAACCGGTCAGGGCCGGGCATGACCTTCTTCTCACGATCGCCGGATCTCCCCGCCACCCGCCCGCCGAACTGCACACCGATCGTGAGGTGCCCGGTGCCACCACCTTCCGCCGGATTCGCGACCCCCCTGACCTGCTCTATATTCCCCAGCATGTGCGCACACGTGATGCTCGCGGAGGACGATCCGCGGCAGGCCGAGGCGCTGCGCCGCTACCTCACCGCAGCGGGTCACCGGGCGACGGTCGTGGCCGACGGCGAGACGGCGCTGCGCCAGGCCCGGGAGCAGGCGTTCGACCTTCTCCTGCTCGACGTGATGCTGCCGAGACTGGACGGCATGCAGGTTTGCCGGATCCTCCGGCAGGAGTCGGACGTGCCGGTGCTGATGCTGACCGCCCGGTCCGCCGAGGACGACCTGCTGCGCGGGCTGGACCTGGGCGCCGACGACTACATGACCAAGCCGTACAGCCCGCGTGAGCTGGTGGCCCGGGTACGCACCCTGCTGCGGCGGGTACGCACGACGCCCCAGGAGTCACCGGTGCACCGGCTCGGGCGGCTCGCCGTCGACGAGTCCCGACGCCTGGTCACCGCAGGGGACACCACGGTCGACTGCACCGCCGGGGAGTTCGCCATCCTCGCCGCGATGATCCGGCAGCCCGGCCGGGTGTTCAGCCGGGTGCAACTGCTCGAACACACCCGGGGCGTCGACCGGGAGTCGACCGGACGCACCATCGACGTCCACGTGATGAACCTGCGCCGCAAGATCGAGTTGAACCCACGCCGGCCGCAGCAGCTGCTGACCGTCTACGGCGTCGGCTACAAGCTCAGCGCCGGCGCGTCGTGACCCGACGGCAGCGGGTCCCCCTGCACCGCAGCCTGGTGGTGCGGCTGCTGGCCACCTCGCTGCTGGTCGCGATCTGCGCGATCCTGGCGACGACCTGGCTGGCCGTGCAGTCGACCACCCGGGCGATCCGCCAGGAGCAGGGCCGCTCGCTCGCCGACGACAAGAGCATCTACGACACGCTGCTGGATCACGCGGCGACCCACCGGGACTGGAGCGGGGTCGACGCGGTGCTCGCCGAACGGGCCGACCGGCTCGAACGGCGGATCACCCTGATGACCCCGGACCGGCAGGTGATCGCCGACTCCGCCCCGGACGGCCCGTCGTTGCAGACGGCCCGGCCGTCGGCGACCGTCGACCCGTTGCAGGTCGACCTGGGCCTGACCGGCGGGACCGAGCGGGTCGATCCGCGCGCGGTCGGGCCGTACCGGCTGACCAAGCGGGAGAGCAGCACCATCCGGGAGCTGGCCGAGCGGCAGCTCGGCTGCGTGCGTGCCGAGTCCAGGGCGGACGCGCGGGTGGTGGTGGATCCGGCCGGCCGCGCCTCGGTGCAGGTGAGCGACCCGAAGGACCGGGGCATCGTCGGGTTCTGCCTGCCCGACGAGCTGACCCGCCCGATGCCGAGCGAGGCCGCCGGGATCGCCCAGTTGGAGACCCTGACCAAGACCTGCTTGAAGGAGCTGGGGGAACCGACCCGGGTCGACATCCGCGCCGACCGGACTGCGGCACCGAGCCGCGACACCCGCTTCGACGAGCAGGTCGCCGGCTGTCTGCAGAAGGCCCGGACGGCCCAGCTCCGGGCGTACGTGGCGCCACCGGCGCTGCTGTTCGTCACCGACAAGACGCAGGGCGGCTCCGAGCCGGTGTTCAACCTGTCCCGGGCCAACGTGGTCCGCATCGCCCAGGTGACCGGGGCGGTGCTGGTGGCCACCGTGCTGATCACCGTGCTGGTCGGGCGGCGGCTGGTCCGGCCGTTGCGGGCGCTCACCGACGCGACCCGGCAGCCGATGGACGAACCGGCCCGGGTTCCGGTGACCACCCGCGACGAGATCGGCCTGCTGGCCACCGCGCTCAACGATCTCGCCGCCCGGCGGGAGCAGACCGAGGCGCTGCGCCGGAGCATGGTCAGCGACGTGGCGCACGAGTTGCGGACGCCGTTGACCAACATGCGCAGCTGGCTGGAGGCCGCGCAGGACGGCCTCGCGCAGCTCGACACGCAGTTGCTCACCCTGCTGCTCGACGAGGCGCTGCTGCTGCAACACATCATCGACGACCTGCGTGACCTGGCCGCCGCCGACGCCGGTGACCTGCGTATCCACCGTGAATCGTACTTCGTGGCCGACCTGCTGGAGCAGGTCGTCGAGGCACACCGGGGGGCCGCCGAGGCGGCCGGGGTGCGGCTGGGCACCTCGGTGGGCGTCGACCTGGAGATGGCGGTCGACGGTGCCCGGCTGCGCCAGATCGTCGGCAACATCGTCGCCAACGCGGTGCGACACACCCCGGCGGGTGGTTCGGTCGTCGTGCGCCTGGAGGTACGCGACGACCAGCTCACCATCGCCGTGTCCGACACCGGCACCGGCATCGCCCCCGCCGACCAGGCCAAGATCTTCGACCGGTTCTGGCGGGCCGACGACTCCCGCACCCGCAGCACCGGCGGCAGCGGGCTCGGGCTGTCGATCGCCCGCAAGCTCGCCGAGGCGCACGGCGGCACGATCGGCGTCGAGAGCGTCCTCGGCCGGGGCAGCACGTTCACCGTCCGGCTGCCGATCGTCGTTCCGGCCCGGGGCTGAGCCCGCCGCCGTCCCTCGCTCCCGCCCACGGCCGCCTTCCGGGTACGGGCGACTTTTTGCGTTGCAGTTGCACTGCAACCCGCGTACCTTCTTTTGCAATGCAGTCGTATTGCAAAGGGAGGCGCAGGTGTCGGTGATCCCCCTGTCCGAGGCACATGCCGGCCTGGTCCCGCTGGTCGGCGGCAAAGCGGCCGGACTCGGCGAGCTGATCCGCGCCGGCGAGCGGGTGCCGGAGGGGTTCTGCGTGACCACCGAGGCGCACCGGGCCGGGGTGGTTCCGCAGGACGAGGTCCGGGCGGCGTACGCGCGGCTGGGCGGCGGCCCGGTGGCGGTGCGGTCGAGCGCGACCGACGAGGACCTCCCGGACGCCAGCTTCGCCGGCCAGTACGACACGGTGCTGGACGTCGAGGGCGAGGCGGACCTGGTGGCGGCGATCGGCACGTGCTGGAAGTCGCTGCACGGCAGCCGGGCGGCGGCCTACCGGGAGGCACGCGGGAGCGACCCCGCCGACGTGCACATGGCGGTGGTGGTGCAGCGGATGGTCACCCCGGTCCGGGCCGGCGTGCTCTACACGGCGAACCCGGTCACCGGCAACCGCACCGAGATGCTCGTCGAGGTCGGGCCGGGCCCGGGCACGACGGTCGTCGACGGCCGCACCGACGTGACGCGCGTCGTCCTGACCGGCCCGGCCGGCAGCGACGGGCGGCGGCCGGAGCCCGGGTGGCGGGATGCGCTGTGGGCCGCCGGCCGGCGGATCGAGGCGCACTTCGGCACGCCGCAGGACGTCGAGTGGGCCCTCGACCACGACGGGACGCTGTGGTTGCTCCAGTCGCGGCCGGTCACCACGCTGTTCCCGCTGCCGCCGCAGACCGACGACCTTCGGGTGTACGTCGAGTTCGGCAACGTGCAGGGGATGCTGCGACCGGTCACCCCGATGGGCGTGTCCACGCTGCGCAGGGTGATCGCCGCCATGGTCGCCTCGCTCGGGATGCGGGTGGAGATCGTGGACATCGGCGGGCGGCTCTACGGCGACCTGACCGACCTGGTCCGCCGGCCGGCCAGCCGCCGGCGGCTCGTCCGGCTGATGGCCGTCGACTTCGGACCCCGCGCTCAGGCCGTGATGGAACACGTCCTGCGGGACCCCCGGTTCGCACCGTCCCCCGGCAGGTCCCGCCGCCCGGCGGACGCCTCGCTGGGTACGGCCCTGCGGGCACTACGGGGCATCCTGCGGGCGCTGGCCCGACCGGACGCGGCACGGCACCGGCTGCTCGCGGCCGTCGACCGGCTACGGGCCGAGTCGACGGCGTCGCCGCACCTGCGGACGGCCCACGAGCGGCTGCGGTTCGTCCGTGACCACGGCGACGGCGACGACGGTGCCGCCGACGACATCACCTGGCCGATCGTGGCCGGGATGCTCGCCTCGGCCCTGCCCGCCCACCTACTCAAGGGGGTCGCCACCGAGGACGACGTCCACGCCGTGCTGCGCGGCGTCCCGCACAACGTGACCATCGAGATGGACCTCGCGCTGTGGGCGCTGGCCTGCGCCGCCCGCGAGCACCGCGAGCTGCTCCTCGGCACGCCACCGGGCGAGCTGTCGGCCCGGTACCTGCGGGGCGCGCTCCCCGAGATCGGGCTGTCCACCTTCCTGTCCCGGTACGGCCACCGGGCGGCGGCCGAGGCCGACGTCGGGGTGCCGCGCTGGGCCGAGGACCCCACCCCGGTCTTCGCGGTGATCGCCAACTACCTGCGGCTGACCGATCCCGCGCAGGCACCCGACCGGCGCTTCGCCGAGGCCGCCGCAGCTGCCGGGGCCGCGCTGGACGAGCTGGCCGCCCGGGTCCGCCGACGTCGCCCGGTGCGGGGCCGGATCGCGGTCTTCCTGCTGCGGCGGGCACGACGGCTGGCGGGGCTGCGGGAGTCCGGCAAGTTCGCCGGGCTGTACCGGCTCCGGACCGTACGCGAGCAGTTGCTGCTCATCGGGGCGACGCTGTTCCCGACGGCGGACGACGTCATGTTCCTCACCCTCGACGAGGTCGAGGCGGCCCTCGACGGTGCCGACCTGGCCGGGCTGGTCGCGCGACGACGGGCGACGCACCGGCGCGAGTTGCGCCGCCGGGCGGTGCCGGTGGCGCTGCTGTCCGACGGGACCGACGTGGAGAGCACCCTGCCGGCCCCCGCCGACGGGGCAGGTCTGCTGCGGGGCGTGGGGGCGGCGACGGGTAGGGTGACCGGCCCGGCCCGGGTGATCACCGACCCGGCCACCGCGCACCTCGAACCCGGGGAGATCCTCGTGACCGCCACCACCGACCCGGGCTGGACGCCACTGTTCCTGACCGCCGGGGCGCTGGTCACCGAGACCGGCGCGATCATGGCGCACGGCCCCACGGTGGCCCGCGAGTACGGCATTCCGGCCGTGATCAGCGTGCCGGGCGCCACGTCGCGGATCGTCACCGGTCAGGTGATCACCGTGGACGGTGCGGCCGGCACCGTGACGACGGCGCGGTAGGCCCCCGATGCCCAGGAAGGTCGATCCCCGTCAGCGGCGCACGCTGATCGCGGACGCGCTCATGCGGGTCGCCGCCGACCGGGGTCTGGAGGCGGTGAGCCTGCGGCACGTGGCCGCCGAGGCGGGGGTCTCCGCCGGCATGGTGCAGCACTACTTCACCACCAAGGACGAGATGATGGCGTTCGCGCTGTCCGTCGTCCGTGACCGGGGCCGGGCCCGGGTCGAGGCGGCGGTCGCGGCACTCGGCCCGGACCCGCAGCCCCGGCTGTTGCTGCGCACCCTGCTGGCGGCGTTGCTGCCGCTGGACGAGGCGGCACGCGGGGACGGGCGGGTGGCGTTGGCGTTCCTCTCCTGGACCGCCCTGCACCCGGCGGCGGCCCCCGGGCTGCGGCCGGACACCGCGCAACTGGTGGAGTTCATCGCCGGGCTGCTGCCGCAGCCACCGGCACCGCTCGCCGGCCGGGCGGAGGCGGCGTCGGACGCCGCGGCGGGGCTGCTGGCGATGGTGGAGGGGCTGGGGGTGTACCTGCTCGGCGGGCAGTACACCCCGGCGCAGGCGACCGCGGTCCTCGACCACCAGTTGGACCTGCTCTTCGCCTGACCGCAGCTGACCGGCAGCCGGGGGTGGACGCCGTCGGCGTCCACCCCCGGCGACGTCAGGTGAGCAGGGCCGGCCGCAGCTCGCCGCCCACGTTGATCGTGCCGACCACCCGGTCGCCGGTGAGGTCGAAGACGTCGACCGTCCGGTTGGTGCGCATGAGTTCCCGCACCGACGGCGGCAGCGACGGAGGTTCCTTCATCGCCGCCCGGACGTCCCGGGTGGTCGAGATCAGTCGACCGACCAGCGACGCCCCGTCGTGGTCCACCCGCACCCGGCCGTACTCCCAGCCGCAGGTGGTGAGGTCGAGCACCTCGAACAGGCGGGCGAGCAGCGGATGGGGGTCGGTGCCCCGGACGAACTGCGCCGCCCGGGTGCCGACGACAGTGGTGGCGGCGGCGACGTGCACGTACGGGTGCAGGCCGCCCGGCAGCGCGAACAGCGGCCAGTGCAGCCGGCCACCCGCCTCGCGCCACAGCGGCCGGTAGTTGCGCCGGTCCACCGGGAACCGCTGGCCGGTACGCCGGTACAGCTCCGCCGTCTGGGCCAGCAGGTCCGCGTGGGCGGCGTCGGCGAACTCACCGACGATCGAGGCCGCCACCGCCAGGCCGTCGCCGTCGTCGAGCAGCCGGACCATCGCCGCCACCTGCTCGGCCGGGCGGACGGCCAGGTGCGCGCCGAAGCGCTGCCGTACCTCGGCCGACAGCGCCGCCTGCCGGACCGGATCGTCCTGGACCTGCCGGCCCCCGCCGCCCAGCACCCGCCCGAGCCATCCCATGTCGCCTCGTCTCCACCGCCGTCACCGACCGCAGCCATGCTAGTGCGGCCCTGCGTCAGAGATAGCGGACGCCGGTCAGTTCCTCGGCCGCCGTCCACAGCCGCCGGCCGACGGCGGGGTCGGTGGCCTCCCGGCTGGCCCGCACCTCGGTGACCGGCCCCCGGGTCTGGAAGAACCGGGCCGGGCCGAAGAACTGGCCGCCGTGGACCTGCGGGTCGGTGGCGGCGCGCAGTTGGGGCAGCGCACCCTGCTCGACCGGTTGGGTGGCCAGCAGGCCGAGCCGGGCGATCACCCGGCCGCGCCGGCCCTGGTGGGACCAGGCCCGGGGGGTCAGGTTGGTGCGGGTGACACCGGGATGGGCCAGCACGCTGAGCACCGGCGATCCGGTGGCGCGCAGCCGGCGGTCCAGTTCGATGCCGAAGACGGTGGTGGCGAGCTTGGACCGGCCGTACGCGCCGGCACCCCGGTAGCCGCGCTCCCCCATCAGGTCGGTGAAGTCCAGGTGCGCGCTGCGGTGGGTGATCGAGCTGAGGCTGACCACCCGGGCCGCCCGCGCCGCACCCAGATTGCCCAGCAGCAGACCGGTCAGCGCGAAGTGCCCCAGCAGGTTGGTGGCGAGGTGCAGCTCGTGGCCGTCGACGCTGGTCCGGCGCGGGCCGAGCAGCACCGCACCGGCGTTGTTGACCAGCAGGTCGAGCACCGGACGGTCGGCGGCCAGCGAGGCGGCGAATTCCCGTACCGAGGCGAGGGAGGCGAGGTCCAGTTCGCGTACCTCGGCGTCGCCGCCGATGTGACGGGCGGCCTGCCGGCCGGCGGCGGTGTCGCGCACGGCGAGCACGACCCGCGCGCCCCGGCGGGCCAGGGCGGTGGCGGTGACCAGGCCGAGGCCGGAGTTCGCGCCGGTCACGACGGCGGTGCGGCCGTGCTGGTCGGGGATGTGGTCGGCGGTCCAGGTCATCTGCTGCTCCCTGACGGTCGGGTGGGACCGCCGACGCTAGGGGCCGGCCGGGCGGGACCGGTCGTACCCGGTTGCCTAGGTCCCGCAGACCTACCCGCGCCGGTCCGGGCCGCGCCACACTGGCGACATGACCCACCCGTACGCCCGTGAACTCGGTGACTTCCTGCGCGCCCGGCGCGGCCGGCTGCACCCCCGCGACGTCGGCCTGGAGCCGGGCGGGCGACGCCGGGTCACCGGGCTGCGCCGCGAGGAGCTGGCGCTGCTGGCCGGGTTGAGCACCGACTACTACCAGCGGATGGAGCAGGGCCGGGAGGTACGCCCGTCCGACGACGTGCTGGACGGGCTCGCCGCCGCGCTCGGCCTCGACGACGCGGAACGCCGGCACCTGTTCACCCTGGCCCGTGCCGCCCGCCGGCCGCTGCCCGCCCGGGTCGACCACGGCCCGGAGCGGGTGCCGGAGAGCACCCGGCGGCTGCTGCGGGTGATGGACACCCCGGCGGTGGTGCTCGGCCGCCACCTGGACCTGCTCGCCTGGAACACGTGGGCGGTGGCGCTGCTCGGCGACCCGGCGGGCTACCCGCCGGACCGGCTCAACATGCTGCTGCTGATGTTCGACGAGGCGGCGACCGGTGCCCGGCGCTGCGCGGCCTGGGAGCGGCAGGCCATGGACTACATCGGCATGATGCGCGCCGCCGTCGCCACCGACCCCACCCACCCCCGGGCCACCGCCGTCGTCGGCGAGCTGAGCATCCGCAGCGCCGAGTTCCGGCGGCTGTGGTCCCGGCACGACGTGCGCGGATCGGTCAACGGCACCAAGACCTTCCAGGTCCCCGAGGTCGGTGACATCGTCCTGGACTGGGACACCTACCCGCTGCCCGGCAACCCCGGCCCGGTCATGCTGGTCTTCACCGCCGAGCCGGGCAGCGCCGACGCCGACGCGCTGCGGCTGCTGGCGTCACTGCGGGCAACCGGCCGGTCGGATGAGAGTTATCCGACACGCCGACGCGACATCTAGTGTTGCCTCTCCCCCATCCACGCCATATATGGTGTGCCACGCAGCTGGTTCGACCGGGCCCGGTGGTCCGGTCGAGGCAACAGGGAACCCGGTGGGAATCCGGGACTGCCCCGCAGCGGTAAGTGGGAACGACCGCCGTCATCGAGCACTGGACCGTAAGGTCTGGGAAGCGACGGCCAGTAGGCGACCGGACCCGGTCACGCCCGCGAGTCCGAAGACCTGCCAGTGCGCCGTGCGCTGCTGCGCGCGGCGGTCGGAGGTCGCGCGGGACGACCGACGCCAGCACCCGGGACGGCCGCCGTGCCGCGCCCGTTGGCGTTCTCCCGCGTCCGATGGCCATCGGTGACAGCGAGGAGAGGTCATGACGAACGTAGCGGAGAGCCTACCGTCCGATGTCGACGGCGCGGGGCCACGCCGGCCGGCGATGCGGGTACGCAAGCGCGACGGCGACACCGAGCCGGTGGACGTCAACCGGATCGTCACGGCCGTCGCCCGATGGGCCGCCGACCTGGACGAGGTCGACCCGCTGCGGGTGGCCACCAGGACGATCAGCGGCCTCTACGACGGGGCGACCACCGCCGAGCTGGACAAGTTGTCGATCCAGACGGCGGCGGAGCTGATCGGCACGGAACCGCAGTACTCCCGGCTGGCAGCACGGTTGTTGGCCGCGTACGTGGAGAAGGAGGTACGCGGGCAGGAGGTGACCTCGTTCAGCGAGTCCATCCGGTACGCCCACGGCCTCGGCCTGATCGCCGACGACACCGCCGCGTTCGTTACCCGGCACGCCCGGCAGCTCGACGACGCCGTCGACCCGGCCGGTGACCTGCGGTTCGAGTACTTCGGGCTGCGTACGGTGGCCGACCGTTACCTGCTGCGGCACCCGCAGTCGCGGCTGGTGGTGGAGACGCCGCAGTACTGGCTGCTGCGGGTGGCCTGCGGGCTGTCCAGCACGCCCGACGAGGCGGTCGGGTTCTACCGGCTGATGTCGTCGCTGGCCTACCTGCCGAGTTCCCCGACGTTGTTCAACTCGGGCACCCGGCACACCCAGATGTCGTCGTGTTTCCTGGTCGACTCGCCGCGCGACGAACTGGACTCGATCTACGAGCGCTACCACCAGGTGGCGAAGCTGTCGAAGTTCTCCGGCGGCATCGGCATCTCCTTCACGCGGGTGCGCGGCCGGGGCGCGCTGATCCGGGGCACCAACGGCAGGTCGAACGGGATCGTGCCGTTCCTGAAGACCCTCGACGCCGGGGTGGCGGCGGTCAACCAGGGCGGTCGGCGCAAGGGGGCGGCCTGCGTCTACCTGGAACCCTGGCATCCGGACATCGAGGAGTTCCTGGAGCTGCGGGACAACACCGGCGAGGAGGCCCGGCGTACCCACAACCTCAACCTGGCCAACTGGATCCCCGACGAGTTCATGCGCCGGGTCGAGGCCGACGGCGAGTGGTCGCTGATCGACCCGTCGGACGCCCCGGAGCTGCCCGACCTGTACGGCGAGGAGTTCGACGCCGCGTACCGGGTCGCCGAGAAGAAGGCGGTCCGCACGGTGCGGGCCCGGGACCTGTACGGGCGGATGATGCGCACCCTGGCGCAGACCGGCAACGGGTGGATGACGTTCAAGGACCCGGCGAACCGGCTGTCCAACCAGACCGGCGTGCCGGGCAACACGATCCACCTGTCCAACCTGTGCACCGAGATCCTGGAGGTCAACAGCGACACCGAGACGGCGGTGTGCAACCTCGGGTCGGTCAACCTGGGCGCGCACCTCACCGACGACGGCGTCGACTGGGACAAGCTGCGCGGGACGGTCCGCACGGCGGTGGTGTTCCTGGACCGGGTGATCGACATCAACTACTACCCGGCCGAGCAGGCGGCGGTGTCGAACCCGCGCTGGCGGCCCGTCGGGCTGGGGCTGATGGGGCTTCAGGACGCGTTGTTCGCGCTGCGGCTGCCGTTCGACTCGGCCGGGGCCCGGGAGTTGTCCACCCGGGTCCAGGAGGAGATCTTCCTGACCGCCCTGGAGACGTCGACCGGTCTCGCCGAACGGTTCGGCGCGCACCCGGCGTACGCCGAGACCCGGGCCGCCCGGGGTGACCTGCACCCGGACCTGTGGGGGGTCGAACCCACCCAGGTCGACCGGTGGGTCGCGCTGCGCACCCGGATCGCGGCGCACGGCCTGCGCAACTCGCTGCTGGTGGCGATCGCCCCGACCGCCACGATCGCGTCGATCGCCGGCTGCTACGAGTGCATCGAGCCGCAGGTGTCCAACCTGTTCAAGCGGGAGACCATGTCCGGGGAGTTCCTCCAGATCAACACGTACCTGGTGCGGGAGCTGAAGGCGCGCGGGCTGTGGACGTCGGAGATCCGCGACCAGATCAAGCGGGCCGAGGGTTCGGTGCAGGGGATCGTCGACCTGCCCGCCGAGGTGCGGGAGCTGTTCCGTACCGCGTGGGAGCTGCCGCAGCGGGCGCTGATCGACCTGGCCGCCGCGCGGGCGCCGTACATCGACCAGTCGCAGTCGCTGAACCTGTTCCTCAGCGCGCCTACCATCGGCAAGCTGTCCTCGATGTACCTGCACGCCTGGAAGTCCGGGCTGAAGACCACCTACTACCTGCGGTCGCGTCCGGCGACCCGGATCCAGCAGGCCACCGTCACCGTCGCCCCGGTCGTCGCGGCCGACGCCGAGGCGCTCGCCTGCTCCCTGGAGAACCCCGAGAGCTGCGAGGCGTGCCAGTGACCACCGTCGACGAACCCCGCACCGCCGGGCGGCAGCTGCTGCTCGACCCCGGCATGGACCTCACCCTGCGGCCGATGCGCTACCCGCACTTCTTCGACCGGTTCCGGGACGCCATCCGCAACACCTGGACGGTGGAGGAGGTCGACCTGCACTCCGACCTGGCCGATCTGGAGCGGCTCTCGCCGGCCGAACGGCACCTGGTGTCCCGGCTGGTGGCGTTCTTCGCCACCGGTGACACGATCGTCGCCAACAACCTGGTGCTCAACCTCTACCAGCACGTCAACTCACCGGAGGGCCGGCTCTACCTGTCGCGGCAGCTGTTCGAGGAAGCCGTGCACGTGCAGTTCTACCTGAACCTGCTCGACACGTACGTGCCCGACGAGCAGGAACGGTTCGCCGCGTTCGCCGCCATCGAGAACATCCCGTCGATCCGGCGCAAGGCCGAGTTCTGCTTCCGCTGGATCGACTCGGTATTCGAACTGCGGGAGCTGCGTACCCGCGCGGACCGGCGGGCGTTCCTGCTCAACCTGATCTGCTTCGCCGCCTGCATCGAGGGGCTGTTCTTCTACGGGGCCTTCGCCTACGTCTACTTCCTGCGGTCCCGGGGCCTGCTCAACGGGTTGGCGTCGGGCACCAACTGGGTGTTCCGCGACGAGTCGATGCACATGGCGTTCGCCTTCGACGTGGTGGAGACCGCCCGGCGGGAGGAGCCGGACCTGTTCGACGCCGAGCTGGAACGTCAGGTGACCGAGATGCTCGCCGAGGCCGTCGAGTGCGAGGTGCAGTTCGCCGAGGACCTGCTCGACCAGGGCGTGTCCGGGCTGTCACTTAAGGACATGCGGGCCTACCTGGAGCACGTCGCCGACCGGCGGCTCGCCCAGCTCGGCATCGCGCCGCGCTACGGGGCGCAGAACCCGTTCGCGTTCATGGATCTGCAGGACGTGCAGGAGCTGTCGAACTTCTTCGAGCGGCGGGTGTCGGCGTACCAGGTGGGGGTCAGCGGCAGCGTCACCTTCGACGACGACTTCTGACCGGCGTGGCCGGGGCCCGGTCCGGTGGGGCGTGCGACCACCGGGCCGGGCCTGGCCGTCGGTCAGGGGCCGGCGTTGCCGAACACCTCGATCTCGGCGAGGCCGACGTTGACGGTGCCGCCGCCGACCCCGGTGACGGTGAGCTTGACGCTGGTCACCGTCTTCGCCGCCGGGAGAATGATCTCCGTCGGGCCGCCGCTGTTGTCCAGGGCGCCGACGGCCGTGGAGGTGCCGTCGCTGAACAGCAGGGTGCCGCCGGTGATCTGGTCGTTGGGGTTGGGCCGGTCGTAGAGGACGACCCGGCGGATGGTGCGCGGGCCCGGCCAGCTCAGGGTGAGCTGGGTGCCGACGCCGCCGTAGACGGTCGCCCACTCCCGGGTCGGGTCGTCGGGCCAGCCGGCGATCACCCCGTCGACGGCCTTGGCCGCCGTCTGCCCGCTGCCGGTGTCCTGGCTGGTCGCGGTGACGGTGGCCGTCCGGGCCAGGTTGGGGCCGAGGACCTTGTACTGCCGCTGGAGGAAGTACGGGTAGTCGTAGCCGGCGCAGGTGGGCAGGCTGGTGCAGGCCCCGTCGTCGTACTGGCCGTAGGCGAAGAAGGCCGCGGACTTGGCGGCGACGTCGGTCGACCCCAGGTTCGCCGGATAGTTCTTGATCTTGTAGTCGTGGTAGCCGGTGAACGTCGGCGAACCGACGTACGCCTGCTCGGCGGCTTGGGCGAAGTAGGCTGCGGCGTGGTGGTCGCTGTGGTCACCGTCGCCGAACCCACCGGCGTGGTCCTGGGTGTTGACGGCGGTCGGCTGGTAGGCGGCCATCAGCCCGGCCAGGGTGGTGATCAGGCCGGAGCGGCTGTAGCTGGACGCGCCGGCGCCCAGCGACGTGATCGACGAGATGTCGTTGAGCCAGAGCTTCTGCAGGCATTGCGAACCGGTGTTCGGATGGCCGGTGCCGCCGGGGTATCCGTCCGGGAGCCGGAGGAAGGCCAGCGACACGGTGGGCTTGGCGGTGAGGGTGAAGATCGGGATCGGGTGCCCGCTGATCCCGGCGTCCGCCTGGGTCCAGGTGTCGGCGACCCCGGCCATCTGGGCGTACGCCGCCCGCGCCCCGGTCTCCCGGCCGGTCCAGTAGGCGCTGTCCCGGCCGGCGTCGCCCGCCGTGACGAAGACCGTGCGGACGCAACGGTTGGTCTGCACGTCGTGCAGCAGGTCCGGGCTGAGGAAGAGCAGGTCGTCGTCCTGGTGGGCGACCACGTTCATGATCGCTCCGGCCGGGCAGCCCGGCCCGGCCTGGGCGGCCGGCGGGCCGACCAGGGTAGCCGCCGCGCAGGCGGCCACCACCCCGACGGCCAGCGACCACCGGGCCGGACGACGGCGAACTGTTCGCATGACAAAGTGACGCACGGTTACCTCCCCGTAGCAGTAGCGTGCGTCCTCTTTCTACCATGGACGAACGTCAACCTCTGCCCCGTCACGACGGCCCCCGGCGTCGGACGGCCGGGCCGGGTCAGCGCGGCGGCCCGGTCTCGGTGAGCCGGCCGTCGGCCAACCGGAGCCAGCGGTCCACGGCGATCCCGGCGAGGAACCGGTCGTCGTGACTGACCACCACGAACGCCCCCCGGTACGCCAGCAGCGCGCTCTCCAACTGCGCCACGCTGACCAGGTCCAGGTTGTTGGTGGGCTCGTCGAGCAGGAGCAGCTGCGGTGCCGGCTCGGCGAACAGGACGCAGGCCAGGGTGGCGCGCAGCAGTTCGCCACCGGACAGCGCGCCGACCGGCAGGTGGACGCGGGCACCCCGGAACAGGAACCGGGCCAGCAGGTTCATCCGCTCCGCCTCGGCCCGCGCCGGCGCGAACCCGGCGAGGTTCTCCGCGACCGTACGGTCCGGGTCGAGCAGGTCGAGGCGCTGCGACAGGTACGCCACCCGACCCTGGGCCCGGGTGGCGGTGCCGGAGTCCGGTTCCTGCCGCCCACCGATCAGCCGCAGCAGCGTCGACTTGCCCGCACCGTTCGGCCCGGTCAGGGCGATCCGTTCCGGTCCCCGGATGTCCAGGCCGACCCCCGCACCGGCGAAGACCGGCCGGCCGTCGTATCCGGCCCGCATTCCCTCGCCGTGGAAGACGGTCCGGCCGGTGGGCACCGTCGTGTCCGGCAGGTCGAGGACGAGGTGGTCGTCGCGGCGGGCGGCCCCGCTCGCCTGGTCCAGCCGGGCCTGGGCGTCGCCGACCCGGGCGGTGTGCACGTCCTGGGCCCTGGCCGCCGACACCTGCGCCTCCCGCTTGAGGTTGCCGGCGACGATCCGGGGCAGCCCCGCGTCGGACAGGTTCCGGGCGGCGGTCGAGGCCCGGCGGGCCGCCCGCTCGCGGGCCTGCTGGAGTTCCCGCTTCTGCCGTTTCACGTCCTGTTCGGCCTGACGCACCTGCCGCTCGGCGACCTCCCGCTCGACCCGTACCACCTGCTCGTGGTGGGTGAAGTTGCCGCCGTACCAGCGGAGCCCGCCGTGGTCGAGGGCGGCGATGCGGTCCATCTCGTCCAGCAGTTCCCGGTCGTGGCTGACCACGAGCAGCGCACCCGGCCAGGACCGCAGCACGGCGAGCAGGCGCGCCCGCGCCGGTCGGTCGAGGTTGTTGGTGGGCTCGTCGAGCAGCAGCACGTCGGGCCGTTTGAGCAGCTCGGCGGCGAGGCCGAGGGAAACCACCTCACCGCCGCTGAGGGTGCCGAGCCGGCGGTCCAGCGTCACCCCGGTCAGGCCGAGCCGGTCGAGGGCGAGACGGGTGCGGTCCTCGACGTCCCAGTCGTCGCCGACGGTGGCGAAGTGCTCCTCGGCGGCGTCACCGGCCTCGATGGCGTGCAGCGCGGCGACGACGCGGTCGACCCCGAGCACCTCGGCCACGGTCTGCCGCATCGCGAACGGCAGGTGCTGCGGCAGGTAGCCCAGCACCCCTTCCACGGTGACGCTGCCCCCGGTGGGGCGCAGTTCGCCGGCGATGAGCCGCAGCAGGGTGGACTTGCCGGCCCCGTTCGCCGCGACCAGGCCGGTGCGGCCACCGGGAAGGGAGAACGACAGGTCCTCGACGACCGGGGTGTCATCCGGCCAGGAGAAGGACAGGTTGGAGCAGACGACGAAACTGTCGGACATGACGGACCTCGGAGACAGGTGATCCGGGCGCGTAGGCGCTGCCCGGGGTGAACAGGGCAGGACGACATGGGCGACGCGGCGGGGGATCGTGCCCCGTCGGTCACCGCAGCCGGGTGTTCACCCGGAGATGTCGTCGTCACCTGCCACGGTCTGCTCCCTGTCCTGGTCGACCCGACCAGAATAACCCGGTCGGCCCGGCGCGGGCGGGCCGACGCACGCCCGACGCACGCCCGGCGCAGGTGGGCTAGCGCGGCGCGTAGTCGAACCAGTCGAACGCGACGACGCCATCCGCCGCGTACATGCCGATGACCCGGCCGGTGAAGCCGCCGGCGACCTCGGTCGACAGGTACCGGCCGTCGAGTTCGGCCAGCACGTCGAAGGTCCCGTCCGGGCGCTCGACGCCGAGCCGGAGCTGGTCGGGTTCCTTGGCGGGGTGCCAGTCGCCGGGGGCCGGGGCGAGCACCTCGACGCGCAGGTGGACCGGGCCGGGCCCGACCGGCCGGGTGGCGAGCGTCGACAGCACCGATCCGATCCGGGCCACGACCCGCACCGCGCCGCCGCCCGCCTCGATGTCGTAGTGGTGCCGTTCGTCCAGGCGGACCACCAGACCGCCGCGCCCGTCGCCCGGATCGACCACGGTCCCGACCCGGCACGACGGGTGCTGCTGGCGGCGGCCGACGAACGTGACGTCCGGCGCGTCCGGCGACGTGCCCCGGGCCCGCAGCGTCAGCCAGCCGGGCCGTTCGCCCAACGACCAGACCTCCGCCGGCCGGGACCGCACCGACACCCAGCGGGGGTGCAGCCGGTCGGCGTCGAAGTCGTCGCGTACGGGCGGCGGGGCGACGGGGTGCGCGGCCCACGGCGGGGCGGCCATCGTCGGCGTGACCGCGCCGACCACCGGCCAGCCGTCGACCCAGGTCACCGGGGCCAGGAACGTCTCCCGCCCGAGCACGTGCCAGCCGGGGGTGCCGCCGCCGGGGCGGACCCCGAGCAGCACCAGCCACCACGATCCGTCGGGCCCCTCGACCAGGTCGGCGTGGCCGGTGTTCTGGATCGGCCGGTGGGTGCCCCGGTGGGTGAGGATCGGGTTGGCCGGGCCCGGCTCGTACGGGCCGTCGGGTCTGGTCGCGCGGGCGATCGAGACGGCGTGCCCGCGTTCGGTGCCGCCCTCGGCGATCAGCAGGTACCAGTGGTCACCGATCCGGTACAGGTGCGGCGCCTCCGGGGCCTGCGCCCCCGCCGCGCCGGACCACAGCCGCCGGACCGGGCCGAGGGTGCGTCCGGTCTCCGGGTCGAGGCGCACCTGCCCGATCCCGGCGTACGTGCACCAGCAGGTGCCGTCGTCGTCCCAGGCGAGGTCGGGGTCGATGCCGTCCACCCCGGGTGCCCGGACCGGGTCCGACCAGGGGCCGGCCGGGTCGGTGGCGGTGCAGATCAGGGTGCCGCCGCCGTCCGCGCAGTTGGTCACGATCAGCCAGAACCGGCCGTCGTGGTGGCGCAGGGTCGGCGCGTACACCCCGGCCGACGACGGCATGTCGACCGGCAGGGTGAGCTGACCGGGCCGGTCCAGCGCGTTGCCGATCTGCTCCCAGTGCACGAGGTCCCGGCTGTGGAACAGCGGCACCCCGGGGAAGTACTCGAAGCTGGAGCAGGCCAGGTAGTAGTCGTCGCCGACCCGGCAGACGCTCGGGTCGGGATGGAAGCCGGCCAGCACCGGGTTGGCGAAGGTGCCGTCGCCCCAGCCGGCCGCACCCCCGGTCACCGCGTCGGCCCCGACCGGATTCATCCACCAACCCCCTGGGATCGTGATCAGGATGGATACCCGCTCACGATCCCACGGGGCGGCACCGCCTGCTGCCCCACCCGACGCCGGCCGCCGGGCCGGCACCGGCCGGGAGGGGCCGTCGGGCCGCCTCCCGGCCGCGCGGTGACGGGTCAGCCCACCGGCACGGGACGCCGGACCGGGCCGAGGTGCCGGGCGTACGCGCCGGTGGTGAAGAACGCCGGCAGGTCCTCGCCGAGGGCGGTGTCCTCGACGATCCGCGCCGCCCGGCCGGCCCGTTCCCGGTCCTCGCCGTCGCGCCCGGCGACCAGGGCGGCCAACTCCTCCGCGAGGACCGACCGGACCAGGTCCTCGGTCACGCAGCCGCCGTCGGCCAGCGGGGTGCCGTGGTGCAGCCACTGCCAGACCTGGCAGCGGGCGATCTCGGCGGTCGCCGCGTCCTCCATCAGGTTCCCCAGCGCCACCGCGCCGGTGCCGCCGAGCCACGCGTCGACGTAGCGCACCGCGACGGCGATGTTGGCCCGCACCCCGGCGGCGGTGACCCGGCCGGGGGTCTTGTCGACGGCGAGCAGGTCGGCGGCGGTGACGGCGACGTCGTCCCGCAGCCGGTCGAGCTGGTGCGGGCGGTCACCCAGCACCGCGTCGAACTCCCGACGGCAGGTGTCGACCAGGCCCGGGTGGGCCACCCAGGAGCCGTCGAACCCGTCGCCGGCCTCCCGCCGCTTGTCGGCCCGGACCCGGTCGAGGGCCACCTCGTTGAACTGCGGGTCCCGGCTCGGGATGAACGCGGCCATCCCGCCGATCGCGTGCGCCCCGCGCCGGTGGCAGGTCGCCACCAGCAGCTCGGTGTACGCCCGCATGAACGGCACCGTCATGGTGACCTCGGACCGGTCGGGCAGGACGAAGTCGGCCCACTGCCCGAAGTTCTTGATCACGCTGAAGATGTAGTCCCACCGGCCGGCGTTCAGCCCCGCCGAGTGTTCCCGCAGCTCGTAGAGGATCTCCTCCATCTCGAAGGCGGCGGTGATCGTCTCGATCAGCGTGGTCGCCCGGATGGTGCCCCGGGGCAGGCCGAGGCGTTGCTGGGCGAAGACGAAGATGTCGTTCCACAGCCGTGCCTCCCGGTGCCCTTCCAGCTTCGGCAGGTAGAAGTACGGCCCGGCGCCCGCGTCGAGCTGCCGCTGCGCGCAGTGGAACAGGTAGAGCCCGAAGTCGACCAGGCTGGCCGAGATGGGCCGGCCGTCCACCACGATGCCCTTCTCCACCAGGTGCCAGCCGCGTGGCCGGACGACGATCGTGGCGAGCTGCGCGCCGAGGGCGTACCGCTTGCCGCGCGGGTCGGTGAAGTCGATCCGCCGGTCCAGGGCGTCGATCAGGTTGAGCTGGCCGGAGATGACGTTGTGCCAGGTCGGTGCGGTGGCGTCCTCGAAGTCGGCGAGCCACACCCGGGCCCCGGAGTTGAGCGCGTTGACAGTCATCTTGCGGTCGGTCGGGCCGGTGATCTCGACCCGCCGGTCCTGGAGCCCCGGTGCCGGCGGGGCGACCCGCCAGTCCGGGTCGGCGCGGATCGCGGCGGTCTCCGGCAGGAAGTCGGGGAACTGGCCGGTGGCGTAGCGGTCCCGGCGGGCCCGGCGGGTGTCCAGCAGGGCCACCCGGCGGGCGGCGAACTCACTGTCCAGCGCGACCAGGAACTCCAGCGCCGCAGGGGTGAGGACCTCGTCGAACCGGTCGGCCAGCGGGCCGATGATCTCGTACCTCATGCGAACTGCTCCTCTTCGGTGGAGCCGCGCAGGGCGGTGGTCTCGGCGGCCGGGTTGAGCACGGTGCTGATCAGGTCGAAGTAGCCGGTGCCGACCTCACGCTGGTGCTTGACGGCGGTGTAGCCGGATGCCTCGGCGGCGAACTCCCGCTCCTGCAACGCCACGTAGGCGGACATGCCGTCGGCGGCGTAACCCCGGGCCAGGTCGAACATCGAGTAGTTGAGGGCGTGGAAGCCGGCCAGGGTGATGAACTGGAACCGGTAGCCGAGGTGGCCGAGTTCCCGCTGGAACTTCGCGATGGTCGAGTCGTCGAGGTGCTTGCGCCAGTTGAACGACGGCGAGCAGTTGTAGGCGAGGAGCTGGTCCGGGTACTCGGCCTTGACCGCCTCGGCGAAGCGGCGGGCCACCGCCAGGTCGGGGGTGGAGGTCTCCATCCACAGCAGGTCGGCGTGCGGGGCGTAGGCCAGGCCCCGGGCGATGCACGGCTCGATGCCGTTGCGCACCCGGTAGAACCCCTCGGCGGTGCGCTCGCCGGTGACGAACGGCCGGTCCCGCTCGTCGACGTCGGTGGTGAGCAGCGTGGCGGCCTGCGCGTCGGTGCGGGCGATCACCACCGACGGCACCCCGGCCACGTCCGCGGCGAGCCGCGCCGCCTCCAGGGTACGGACGTGCTGGCCGGTCGGGACGAGCACCTTGCCGCCCAGGTGGCCGCACTTCTTCTCGGCGGCGAGCTGGTCCTCCCAGTGCACGCCCGCCGCGCCGGCCCCGATCATGGCGGTCATCAGCTCGTAGGCGTTGAGCGGGCCGCCGAAGCCGGCCTCGGCGTCGGCGACGATCGGCGCGAGCCAGTCGATGCCGTCGTCGTCGCCCTCGGCGGTGGTGATCTGCCCGGCGCGCAGCAGCGCGTTGTTGATCCGGCGCACCACGGTGGGCACCGAGTTGGCCGGGTAGAGGCTCTGGTCGGGGTAGGTGTGCCCGGCGAGGTTGGCGTCGGCGGCCACCTGCCAGCCGGAGAGGTAGATGGCCTTGAGCCCGGCCCGGACCATCTGCACGGCCTGGTTGCCGGTGAGCGCGCCCAGGGCGTGGACGTAGTCCTCGGTGTGCAGCAGCCGCCACAGCCGCTCCGCCCCACGGCGGGCCAGGGTGTGCTCCTCCTGGACGGCCCCGCGCAGGCGGACCACGTCCTCGGCGCGGTAGCTGCGGCGCACCCCCTGCCAGCGGGGGTCGGTCTCCCACTCGGTACGCAACCGCTCCACGGCGTTCTGCATGATCTCGTCTCCTCGGATGTCGTGACGCCGGCACCGGCCGTCGTGCCGTCCGGCGGTGCGAACGCGTCGCCCGGCCGGCGTGTCACCCACGGTCACACGGGGTCCGGGGCGTGGTCGAGGGACGGAAGAAGCCAAGTTCTGAGAAGTTCACACCCGGTTCTGCGAAGTTGCGAACAGGTATATTCGCACTCTGCCAAGGGGTGCTGGGCTGCTGAAAGAGCAGCGGGGAGGTGAGCGTGGTGAGCAAGACCTTCGCGGGTGCCCGGCTGCGCCGGATGCGCGAGGACCGCGCGTTGAGCCAGTCCCGGCTGGCCCGGCTGCTCAACATCTCGCCCAGCTACCTCAACCAGATCGAGCACGACACCCGGCCGCTGACCGTGCCGGTGCTGATGCGCATCACCGAGGTGTTCGGCGTCGACCCGACGGTCTTCGCCCCCCGGGACACGCCCCGGCTGGTCGCCGGGCTGCGCGAGGCGCTGCCCGGCCGGCCGGGCGTCGCCGACCTCACCGAACTCGCCACCCGGCTGCCCGAGGTCGCGGAGGCCGTCCTCGACCTGCACCGCCGCTACCGGCAGGCCGACGAGCAGCTCGCCGAACTGCTGGGCGACCGGGAGACGGTCGGGCGCAGCCCGCACGACCGGGTGACCGAGTTCTTCTACCGGCGGCAGAACTACGTGCCGGATCTGGACGAGGCGGCCGAACGGCTCGCCGCGACGATCGGGATGCGCCGCGGCGAGGTCCGGTCCACCCTCCAGGACCGGCTCGCCCAGCGGCACGGCGTGCAGGTACGCCGCGACGACGCCACCCTGCTCGGCGACGAACTGCACCGCTACCGGCCGCAGACCCGCACCCTGCACCTGTCGACGTCGCTGCGGGCCGGGCAGGAGGCGATGCGGATGGCGGCGCAGATCGCCCTGCTGGAGTACGCCGACGTGATCGACGAGATCGTGGAGGAGGAACGGTTCGACGACCCGCAGACCCAGATCCTCACCCGGGTCGGCCTGGCCAACTACTTCGCCGCCGCGCTGATCCTGCCGTACGGGCCGTTCCTCGCGGCGGCCGAACAGCACCGGTACGACATCGACCTGCTCACCCAGCACTTCACGATGGGCTGGGAGACCGTCTGCCACCGGCTCAGCACGCTGCAACGGCCCCGGGCGCGCGGGGTGCCGTTCTCGTTCGTCCGGGTCGACCGGGCCGGCAACCTGTCCAAACGCCAGTCCGCCACCGGCTTCCCGTTCTCGCTCACCGGCGGCACCTGTCCGCTGTGGAACGTCTACGAGGCGTTCAGCGCGCCCGGCCGGGTGGTGGTGCAGGTGGCCGCGATGCCCGACGGGCAGCGCTACCTGTGGATCGCCCGCACCATCACCCGGCACCACGGCGGCTACAACCAGCCCGGCAAGGTCTACGCGATCGGGCTCGGCTGCGAGATCCGGCACGCCGACCGGCTGGTCTACTCCCGGGGCATCGACCTGTACGACGCCGACGCCGTCACCTCGATCGGCCCGGGGTGCAAGACCTGCGAGCGGATGACCTGCCCGCAGCGGGCCGCCGCGCCGATCAGCGGCCGGCTCGACCTGGACGAGAACCGCAGCACCTTCATCCCGTACCCGTTGAAGGGCTGATCCCGGCGGCGGGCCGGAACGGGCGCGCGGACGTCACGAGGTGGGGCTGGTAAAGAGGATCACCTTGGCTTCGGCGAGCTTGCCCAGTTCCACCGGGCGCCACTGGCGGAAGCCCTGCCGGCCGGTCAGCTCCCCGCTGATCCCCACCGCCGGGCAGTACAACCAGTCGCCGTTGCTCAGGTTGGGAAACTCCGCCCACGCCTGCACGTGCACGTCCCCCTGCGGGAACGACAGCGTCTCCGACAGGTGCACCATCGGCATCCCGTCGGACTCACGGTGCAGGACCAGCCGGTACCCGCCGTCGACGGTGCCCACCCGGCCCTCGTCCGGGACCACCAGGTCCGCCTTGTACCACCCGCTCTGCCCGAGCTTCGGGTTCTCGAAGTCGATGTCCGCACCGAACGAGGTGAGGATCTCGTGGAGGTTGTCGTACATGGTCGCCTCTTTCCGTGTTGGGGGTCAGGCCTTGCGGAAGACGTCCTTGACCAGGATCTTGCCGTCGCGCAGCGTGAACACGTCCACGCCCCGTTCGAGCACCTCGCCGGTCGCGGACTCGCAGCGGAACTCCAGGAACTCCCGGTCCGCCACGACGATGCGGTCGCCGTACACCATGCGGGCGCCGGCGGCGTCGAGTTCGTCGCGCTTGCCGATGATCTCGGCGAGGAACCCGGGTATCTCCTTGCGGTGGTAGGTGTGGCCCGGTTCGGGGCCGGCCGCGACGATCCACACGCCGTCGGGGGCGAAGCAGTCGGCGGCGGCGTCCAGGTCGTCGGCGTCACAGGCGGCGAAGAACGCCGCCACCGGGCTGGTGTCGGTCATGGAGGGTCCCCTCTGCTCGGGTGGTGGGTGGGGTGTCAGCCGAAGCGCACGGGCAGCGACTCGATGGCGCGGAACTGGAGGCTGTGCCGCCAGGCGACCTCGTCGTCGGCGACGGCCAGCCGCCAGTGCGGGTGCCGGGCCAGCAGCCGCTGCAACACCACCCGACCCTCCAGCCGGGCCAACGGTGCGCCCAGGCAGTGGTGGATGCCGTGCCCGAACGCCAGGTGGCCGTCGCGGTCGAGGCGGACCGCGTCGGGATCGGGGAACCGGTCCGCGTCGCGGTTGGCCGCGCACAGCGAGATGAACACGATCTCCCCGGCCGGAATGACCCTGTCGCCGACGGTCACCTCCTGCTCGGTGAACCGGATCGTGCTCAGGTTCAACGGGCTCTCGTAGCGCAGCACCTCCTCCACGAAGGCGGGCACCCGTCCGGGGTCGGCAGCCAGCTCCGCGCGCAGCTCCGGCTGCCGGTGCAGCAGCAGCACGGCGCTGCTGAGCATCGCCGCGGTCGTCTCGTAGCCGGCGTTCATCATCAGGAACACGGTGGACAGCAACTCGGCGGTGGCCAGCCGGCCGCCCTCGTCGTCGGCGGCGATGAGCGCGCTGATCAGGTCGTCGGCCGGCGCGGTGCGCTTGACCGCGATCAGGTCCCGCACGTAGCCGTAGGCGTCGGCGATCACCTGCTGCTTGTCGGCCAGCGAGGTGCCGACGCTGCCGAGTTCCGCGCTCCACCGGCGGAAGTCGTCGAACGCCTCCTCGGGGATGCCCAGCAGCGAGCCGATGACCGCCATCGGCACGGGCAGCGCGACGTCGGTCACGAAGTCGACCGTCTCCCCCGCGACGATCCGGTCCAACGCGGCGTCGGTGAAGCGTTCGATCACCGGGATCAGGCCCTGCACCCGCCGGGTGGTGAACGCGCCGCCGACGATCCGACGCAGCCGGGTGTGGTCGGGGGGATCACTGAACAGCATGCTCGGCGGGTTGTCGGTGACGTGCTCGTCCGGGTCGACGGCCTGGGCGCGGATCACCGAGGCGATGCGTCCGGCGTCCTTGGACAGCCTCGGGTCGGCCAGCAGCCGGCGCGCGTCGGCGTGCCGGGTGACCAGCCAGGCGTGCACGGCGGTGGAGAACGTCTTGAGCCGGAACCGGTCCACCGTGCCGCCGTCGCGCAGCCGGGCGAACCCCGGGTACGGGTCCTGGGCGAACTCCTCGGTGAGCATGTCCGCCGGGTGGGGGGTCGAGGTTTCCTGCTGTCCGATGGTCATCGGCTCCGCCCTGTCGGTGAGGGGATCAGTGGGGTGTTCGTCGGTGCCGACCGCAGGCAGTCGGCCAGCGCGGCGGCCGTGGTCGGGGCGTCACCGGTGAGGACGCCCAGGTGGTCGCCCGGCACGGTGCGCCACCCGGTGTCGGCCGCCCAGCCCGGCTCCCGTCCGCCGGGCGCCGCCGCGGCCCGCAGGTGGGTGACGGGGACCGCCAGCGGCTGCGGTCGCCAGTCGGCGAACAGCGCCAGATGCCGCCCCATGGCCAGCAACTGCCGGTCGGTGACCAGTTCGGTGACGGTCCGGTCGGCGGCCATCCGGGTGAACAGGGTCGGCATCGTCGCGACGTACCAGGACCCGCCCGGGACGTGCACGTCGACCAGCACCACCCGCTCGGGCGGTGTGCCGAGGTCGTGCAGGGCCGCCGCCACCGCGTGCGCCAGCCAGCCGCCGGAGGAGTAGCCGACCAGCACGTACGGCCGGTCGCCGAGGTGCGCCCGCAGCGCCGCTACCTGGGCGTCGACGACCTCGGCGCGGGTGGCCGGCAGCGCCTCCCCCAGCCGGTAGCCGGGCAGCGGCAGCACCACGGCGGGCCGGTCGAGGCAGGCCAGCAGCCGGGCGTACTGGTAGGGGCTGGCCGGGGCGACCATGCTGGGCAGACAGACCAGCAGCGGGCCGTCGCCCTCGGCGAACACCAGCGGCGTCGCGGCGGCGGCGGTGCCGCCGGCCGGTGCCCGGTCCGCCGCGGCGGCCAGCAGGTCCAACCCGGCGGGTACGTCGCCACGGGCGCAGGCCGCCGCGAACGCCGCCCGCACCGCGCCGTCGTCGGGGTCGCCGTCGGCCCGCCCGGCGAGGGTGCCGGCGAGTTCGTCGGCGGTGACGGCGGTGAGCAGGTCGGCGGTGCCGACGGGCAGCCCGGTGGCCCGCACCAGCCGGTCGCGCAGCTCCACGGCGCTGAGTGAGGTCAGGCCCAGCTCGGCCAGCGACCGGTGCGGGTCGACGGGGGCCGTACCGTGGCCGAGCACCGCCGCCACGTGCCGCAGCACCACGTCGCGTAGCGCGTCCGGGGCCGGGGTGGCCGCCGGTGGTGCCGACGTCACCGGTTGCGGGCCGCCGGTGGTGGTCGTGAACCGGGCGTCGGGCCAGAACCGGGTCCGCTGGAACGGGTAACCGGGCAGCGCCACCGGGGCGGCGCGGGTGCCGGCGAACACCGCCGCCCGGTCCAGGTGCCCCCGCACCAGCAGCGCGCCCATCGCCACCGGCACCGACACCGGATCGGGCACGTCGGGACGCAGCGTGGGAACGGCCGCCGCGTCCGTGGGAGTGCGCAGGCAGTCAACCACCGTCGCGGTCAGCGCCGGGGCCGGCCCCACCTCCACGAAGGTGCGTACCCCGCGCCGCTCCAGGGTGCGGACGGCGTCGGCGAACCGCACCGGCCGGCGGGCGTGCGTCAGCCAGTGCCCGGGCCCGGCCAGGTCCTCGACGGTCAGCACCGCCCCGGTCAGGGTGGACACCACCGGCAGCCGGGGCGCGGTGAACCGTACCCCCGCCACCACCTCGGCGAACCCGGCCAGGGCCGGCTCCATCAGCCGGGAGTGGAAGGCGTGGCTGACGTCGAGCCGCCGGCACCGGTGGCCGCCGGCCCGCAGCAGCCGGGCCGCCCGCTCCACCCCGTCGACCGTGCCGGAGAGCACCACCGCCCGGGGACCGTTGACGGCGGCCAACTCGACGTCGTCGCCGAGCAGCGGGGTCACCTCCGCCTCGTCGGCCCGTACGGCGAGCATCGCCCCACCCGCCGGCAGCGCGGCCATCAGCCGGCCCCGGGCCGCGACCACGGTGGCCGCGTCGGCCAGCGACAACGCGCCCGCCACGTGCACGGCGGTCAACTCGCCGACGGAGTGCCCCGCGACGGCGGCCGGGGTGAGGCCGTACGCCTCCAGCAGCCGGTACAGGGCGACCTCGACCGCGAAGATCGCCGGCTGCGCGGTGCCCGTGTCGTCGAGTCCGCCGCCGTCGGCGACGGCGGCGGCCAGCGGCCGGTCCAGCAGCGGATCGAGGTGCCCGCAGACCTCGGCGAACGCCTCCGCGTAGGCGGGGAACCGCTCGGCCAACGCCAGGCCCATCCCGACCCGTTGCACGCCCTGCCCGGTGAACAGGACCGCGAGGTCACCGCCGCAGGTCGTGCCCGCGCCGACCCCGGCATCGGCCAGCCCGGTGAGACCCGCGAGCAGCCCGGCGCGGTCGGTCGCGGTGACGCACGCCCGGTGCCGCAGCGCCGCCCGCCCGGTGGCCAACGCCAGGCCGAGCCCCGCCGGGGTGAGCGTCGGGTCGGCCCGTACCAGCGTCGCCAGCCGGCCGGCCTGCTCCCGCAGCGCCTGCGGGTCGGCGGCGGAGAGCAGGCACGGCACCGCGGGCAGCGGGGTCACCGCCGGCCCGCCGGCGGCCGGTGCGGGTGGCTCCTCGACGACGACGTGGGCGTTGGTGCCGCTGATCCCGAACGCCGACACCGCCGCCCGGCGCGGGCGGGACCCACGCGGCCACGGCTGGGCGGCGGTCAGCAGCCGCACCGGGGAGTCGTCCCAGCGCACCGCCGTGGTCGGGGTCGCGGCGTGCAGCGTACGCGGCAGCCGGCCGTGCCGCAGCGCCAGCACCAGCTTGACCAGTCCGGCCAGACCGGCGGCGGCCTGGGTGTGGCCCAGGTTGGACTTCACCGAGCCCAGCCACAGCGGCCGGTCCCGGGCCCGGCCGTAGCTGGCCAGGAGCGCCTCGGCCTCGATCGGGTCGCCGAGGCGGGTGCCGGTGCCGTGCGCCTCCACGGCGTCGACGTCACCGGGGGTGAGCCCGGCGTCGGCGAGCGCCCGCTCGATCACCCGCCGCTGGGCGGGGCCGTTCGGCGCGGTCAACCCGTTGGACGCCCCGTCGGAGTTGACCGCGCTGCCGCGCAGCACCGCGTGCACGGTACGCCCGTGGGCGAGGGCGTCACCGAGCCGTTCCAGCAGCAGCACCGCCCCGCCCTCGCCCCAGCCGACCCCGTCGGCGGCGGCGGAGAACGCCTTGCACCGCCCGTCGGCGGCCAGGCCCCGCTGGCGGCTGAACTCGGTGAACCCGACCGGTGTCGACATCACCGACGCCGCCCCGACCAGGGCCAGGGGCACCTCGCCGGAGCGCAGCGCGCGGACGGCCTGGTGCACGGCCACCAGCGCCGACGAGCAGGCGGTGTCCACGGTCAGCGACGGCCCGGTCAGCCCGAGCACGTACGAGATGCGGCCGGAGGCGACGCTCGCCGCGTTGCCGGTGAGCAGGAAACCCTCGGCCTCGCCGGCGGCGTGGGCGAGCAGCAGCGGATAGTCCTGGCCGTTGGTGCCCACGTACACCCCGGTCTCGGTGGCGCGCAGCCGCTCCGGGTCGATGCGGGCGTCCTCGACCGCCGTCCAGGCCAGCTCCAGCAGCATCCGCTGCTGCGGGTCCATCGCCGACGCCTCCCGGGGGGACACCCCGAAGAAGCCGGCGTCGAACCCGGCGACGTCGGGCAGGAAGCCGCCGGAGTCGACGTAGCTGTGCCCCGGGGCGGCCGGGTCCGGATCGTGCAGGTCCGCCGGCCAGCCCCGGTCGGTGGGGAACGGGACGACCGCGTCGCGGCCCTCGTCGAGCAGGTCCCAGAACCGGTCCGGGGTGTCCGCGCCGCCGGGGAACCGGCAGGACATCCCGACCACGGCGACCGGTTCGGCGGCCGACGCGGCGGCCCGGTCGAGTTCCCCGCGCAGCCGGTCGACCTCGCGCAGCGCGTTACGCAGGGCCGCCACGTACTGTTCGGTGCCGGCGCTCACTGCTGACCCACCGTCTGCGCGGCCAGCGCGAGCAGTTCCTCACCGGAGAGCGCGTCGAGGTCGGCCGGCCCCGCCGGTTCGGCCGGTAGGGTCTGCTCGTCGGCCAGGGCCAGCAGCCGGTCCAGCAGGCCGGCGCGGCGCAGCCGGTCGACGGGGAGGGTGCGCAGTGTCGCGCGTACCCGCTCGTCCTCCGGGTCGGTGTCGGCGGCGAGCTGGGTGAGCAGGTGCGCGGCGAGCGCCGCCGGGGTGGGGTGGTCGAACACCGCGCCCATGCCGAGCGGCACCCCGGTCGCCGCGCTCAGCCGGTTACGCAGGTCCACCGACGTCAGCGAGTCGAAGCCGAGGTCGTGGAAGGCGCCAGTCACCGGCACCAGCGTGCCCGGCTGGTGGCCCAGCACGGTGGCGGCGGTGGCCCGGACCAGGTCGGTGACCGCCTGCCGACGGCCCTGGGTGTCCAGGCCGGTCAGGTCCAGCACGGGCGGGGACGTGGGTTCCCCCGCCGGCAGCAGGGTCCGCAGCAGGGCCGGGGCGGTGCTCGGGTCGAGGGTCGCGGTGCGCAGGTCGGCCGCGACGACCACCGGTTCGGTGCTGGTCAGCGCCGCGTCGAAGAGGGCCAGCCCGGCGGCCACCGGCAGCGGGGCGAGGCCGGCGGCGGCGAGTCGGGCCCGGTCGGCGACGCCCAGGTCCCCGGTCATGCCCGCACCGGCCCACGGCCCCCAGGCGATCGAGGTGGCCGGCAGCCCGGCCGCCCGGCGACGCTCGGCGAGGGCGTCCAGCGCGCTGTTCGCGGCGGCGTACGCGGCCTGCCCGGCCGCCCCGAACAGCCCGGCGACCGACGAGAACAGCACGAAGAAGGCCAGGTCGGTGTCGCGGGTGAGCCGGTCGACGACCCGCGCGCCCGTCACCTTGGCCCGCCAGGCCCGGTCGAGCTGGTCGGGGGTGAGCCCGGACAGGACCCCGTCGGCGAGCACGCCCGCCGTGTGCACCACCCCGCGCAGGGTGCGCCCGTGCAGCGCGGCGGCCACCGCATCCGGGTCGGTGACGTCGCCGGCGACCGAGGTGGCGGTGACGCCGATCGCGGCCAGCTCGGCGGCCAGGTCCGGTGCCCCGCGGCGGCCGAGCAGCACCAGGTCACGCACGCCGTACGCGGTGACCAGGTGGCGGGCGACGGCGCTGCCGAGGGCGCCCGCCGCCCCGGTCACCAGGACCGTGCCGTCGACGAGCGGGCGGGGTCCGGTGGTGGCGGCTGTCAACTCCGGGACGCTGGCGACGCCGGCACGCAGCCGGACCTCCCCGTGGCCGGCGGCGGCTGTGGCCGGCAGTGCCGCCAGCGACGCCGGGGTGCCGTCGTGGTCGACGAGAGCCACCCGGCCCGGATGCTCGGTCCGGGCGGCACGCAGCAGGCCGGCCACCCCGTCGGCCGTCGGATCGGTGCCGTCGAAGCCGACGACGAGCCGACCACCGGTGGGTTCGGCGAGCCGCCGCTGGAGGACCGCGAGTACCTCGGCGGTGCCACTGCCGGCGCAGTCGAGCACCGCCGCCTCCCCGGCGGGCAGGTCCGTCGGCGTCCACCGCACCGCGTACAGCGGCGGCGTCGCCGGACCGGCAGCGAGCCAGTACCGTCGGTGTTGGAACGGGTACGTCGGCAGGTCGACGACCTTCCCCCCGCCGTAGTACCCCCGCCAGTCCACCTCGTGGCCGCGCACCCACACCTGCGCCAACCCCGTCACCGCACTGACCGCCTCATCGGCACCCGGCCGGAGCATCGGGATACCGTCAGCCAGCAGGGACGACAGACCACCATCCGCGCTCAACTCCCACCAGGAACGGGGACCAGCCGCCTCGATCGCCTCGTGGAACCGCACCGGCTCACGCACCTGCCGCACCCAATACCCCGGATCCCCCAGATCCTCGACCGTTCCGGTGACGGTCGACACCACCGGAATCCGCGCCGGCTGGAACGACAGGCCCTCCACCACCGCACGGAACTCGTCCAACATCGGCTCCATCAACGGCGAATGGAACGCGTGACTCACCGACAACCGCCGCTGCCGGACGCCCAGCATGGTCGCTGCCGCCTCCGCCACGCGCAGCGTCTCCCGCTCCGCACCGGCGATCACCACCGCCGACGGACCATTCACCGCCGCGACCACCACATCACCGGACAGGAACGGCTGCACCGCCTCAGCCGAGGCCCGCAACGACACCATCGCTCCCCCAGCGGGTAGCGCCGCCATCAGACGAGCCCGCGCCGACACCAACACCACCGCATCCGGCAGGGACAGCACCCCCGACACGTGTGCGGCGGCGATCTCCCCGATCGAATGACCCACCAGAACCGCAGGGTTCACACCCCACGACTCGACCAGCCGGAACAGCGCCACCTCCACCGCGAACAACGCCCGCTGCGCAACACCCGTCCCATCCAGACCCACACCAGAGCCGATCGCCTCATGGACATCCGGCCCCAACAGCCCACACACCTCATCGAACACCGACGCGAACACCGGAAACGCCCGATACAAACCCGAACCCATCCCCACCCGCTGACCACCCTGACCCCCGAACACCAGACCCAACCCCACAGGAATGCCACCGGACGACACCCCACCCGACGACGCAGCGCCATCCGACGACCCCCGGGCCGGATCCACTGTGGGGGTAGGAACCGCACCGGAAGCCAGAGCACGAATCTCCGGAGCGAGCGACGCCGAATCCGCGACAGTCTCACCGTCGAGCAGCACCGCCCGCTCGTCGAACACCGACCGCGTCGACGCCAACGACCACCCCACATCCACCCCCGACACCCCAGCCACCATCGACTGCAACCGCTCCACCAACTCCCGCACCCCGGCGGCGGTCCGCGCCGACACCGGCCACGGCGTCACCCCCACCGGCACCCGCGAACCCGCCGCCAGCGCATCCGCGTCCGCCGGAGCGCCCGTCTCCACCGGCGGTGGCTCCTCCACGATCACGTGCGCGTTCGTCCCACTGATCCCGAACGACGACACCCCCGCCCGCCGACGACCACCATCGGCCACCGTCCACTCCCGGGGCTCCCGCAGCACCTCCACCGAGCCTGACGACCAGTTCACGAACCCCGACGGCTCGGCCAGGTGCAGCGACCCCGGCACCACCCCGGCCCGCATCGCCGACACCATCTTGATCACCCCGGCGACCCCCGCCGCCGCCTGCGCATGACCGATGTTCGACTTCACCGACCCCAACCACAACGGCACCGACCGACCCTGCCCGTACGTCGCCAACAACGCCTCCGCCTCGATCGGATCACCCAACCGGGTGCCCGTCCCGTGGCCCTCCACCACCTGCACGTCGGACACCGACAGACCCGCCACCGCCAACGCCCGACGAATCACCCGCTCCTGCGACGGACCACTCGGCGCCGTCAGGCCGTTCGACGCACCATCCGAATTCACCGCGCTGCCCCGCACCACCGCCAGCACCCGGTGGCCGTTGCGGCGGGCGTCCGACAGCCGTTCCAGCAGCAGCAGGCCCACGCCCTCACCCCAACCGACGCCGTCGGCGGTGTCGGCGAACGCCTTGCACCGGCCGTCCGGGGCCAGGCCACGCTGCCGGGCGAACTCCACCAGCAGGTCGGCGGTGGGCATCACCGTCACGCCCCCGGCGAGCGCCAGCGAGCACTCCCCGGCACGCAGCGCCGACGCCGCCAGGTGCAGGGCGACAAGCGACGACGAGCAGGCGGTGTCGAGGGTGACCGCGGGCCCGGTGAAGCCGAACTGGTAGGCGATCCGGCCGGAGACGATGCTGCCGGCGCTGCCGCTGATCAGCAGCCCTTCGAGTTCGTCGGGCACGTCCTGACCGCCGAAGGCGTAGTTCTGGTACATGGTGCCGACGAACACGCCGGTCGGGCTGCCGGCGAGCGACCCGGGGTCGATACGGGCGTGTTCGATGGCCTCCCACGAGGTTTCCAGCAGCAGCCGCTGCTGCGGGTCCATCGCCAACGCCTCCCGGGGGGAGATGCCGAAGAAGTCGGCGTCGAAGCCGGCGACGTCCGCGAGGAAGGCGCCGCCGGTGGCGTACGTGGTGCCGGGGTGGTCCGGGTCGGGGTGGTAGAGCCCGGCGAGATCCCAGCCCCGGTCGGTCGGGAACCCGCCGACCGCGTCGACCCCCTCGGCGACCACCCGCCACAGGTCCTCCGGGCCGCGTACCCCGCCGGGCAGCCGGCAGGCCATCCCGACGATCGCGACCGGTTCGCTGATCCGGCTCTCCAACTGGGCGACGCGGGCCCGTGACCGGCGCAGGTCGGTGGTGGCCTTGCGCAGGTACTCCACGAGCTTGGCGCTGTCCTCGGCCATCACAGCTCCGTTCCCTGGTCGATGATGTCGTAGAGGCGGTCCACCGGGATCGTGTCCAGGTCGTCGGTGTCCAGGTCGCCGTAGTCGGCGGGTGGGCGCAGTTCGATCAGGAGGCGTTCCAGCCGGTCGACCACCTCGTCGCCGCCCGCGTCGCCGGTGCGCAGCGCCGCCTCCAGCCGGTCGAGGGCGGCCATCGCCGAGCCGTCCCCGCGCTCCTGGTCCGGCCAGCGCAGCCCGCAGACGAAGTCGGCGAGCGCGGCGGGGGTGGGATGGTCGAACACCACCCCGGCCGGCAGCGGCACACCGGCGGCGGCGCTGACCGCGTTGCGGAGCTGGGTGGCGGCCAGCGAGTCCACACCCAGGTCGGCGAAGCGGCGGCCCGGGTCGACCTCGGTCGGGTCGGCGTGGCCGAGCACCTTCGCCGCCTGGGCGGTGACGAGGTCCAGCACCGCCTGGCGTCGGTCGGCCGGTGCGAGCGCGGCGATCCGGTCGGCGGCCGGCTGCTGCTCCCCCGGCGTACGGCGGGGGGTGCGGACCAGGGCGCGGAGCACGGGCGGCGGCGCGTCGACCGCCCGCAGCGCGGCCGGGTCGAGCCGGACCGGCGCCTGCACGGCCCGGTCGTGGGCCAGCGCCAGGTCGAACAGCGCCATGCCCTCGGCCTCGGTCATCGGCACCACACCGGTCCGGGCGACACGTTCCCGGTCATGCGCGTCCAGGGTGCCGATCATGCCGCTGTCCTGCGCCCACAGTCCCCAGGCCAGCGACACGGCGGGCAGGCCGAGGTGGCGGCGCAGCCGGGCCAGCGCGTCCAGGCCGGAGTTGCCCGCCGCGTAGTTGGCCTGGGCGGGCGGGCCGAGCAGTCCGGAGATCGACGAGTACAGCACGAACGCGTCGAGGTCGAGATCCCGGGTCAGCTCGTGCAGGTGCCAGGCGGCGTCGATCTTCGGGGCCAGCACCGTGTCCAGACGTTCCGGCGTCAGGGCGGGCAGCACACCGTCATCGAGCACCCCGGCGGTGTGGATCACCGCGCGCAGCGGGTGCGCCGGGTCGGTCCCGGCGAGGAGTTCCGCCAGGGCGTCCCGGTCGGTCACGTCGCAGGCGGCCACGGTGACGTCCTGCGCGCCCAGGTCGAGCAGTTCCGCGCGGAGTTCCGCCGCACCCGGGGCCGCCGGCCCCCGCCGGCTGACCAGCAGCAGCCGGCGTACGCCGTGGGTGGTGACCAGGTGCCGGGCGGCGAGCGCCCCCAGGCCGCCGGTGCCCCCGGTGACCAGCACGGGGCCGGACCAGCGGCGGGGTGACGGGGCGACACCCCGGCTGCGGACGAGCGTCGGGGTGGTCACCGCACCGCCGGTCGCGGTGAGTTCGGTGGTGCCGGCTAGCAGGGCGTACGGGAACGCCCGTGCCGAGCGGCGGTCCCCGTCGAGGGTGACCAGGCCGAACCGGTCCGGGTACTCGCTGATCGCCGAGCGGACCAGCCCCCAGGCGGTGGCGAGCACGACGTCCCGGTCCACCCCGGAGGCGACGAACACCAGGCGGCAGGGGGCGAGCGCCTCGTCGCGGAGCCAGTGTTGGGCCAGTTTCAGCACCCGTTGTGCCATGGTGTGGGTGTCCGCCGCCGGGTCCCCGGTGTCCGGGTAGGTCAGCGGGTGGAGCAGCACGTCCGGCCGGCCGGCCGTCGAGTCGAGCAGTTCGGCGAGGGTACGGTGCCGGCGCAGGCCGCCCAGCCCGTCGAGCAGCCCGAGTTCGTCGTCGCCGAGCACCGCCCAGTCACCCGGTACGCCGCTCGTCTCCCGCGTCGGGACGCGCCGGTCCTCCAGGTGGAACAGGGCGTCGCCGACGGACGGGCCGGCGTCGTCGCCGAGTTCGATCTCGGCTTCCGTGGTGACGGTGCCGTCGTGGTCGACCAGGGCGATCCGGACGTGCCCGGTGTCGTGGTGCGCGATCTCGACGTCCACGGCGGGGGCGGCCCGGTGCACGGTCAGGTTCGTCCAGCGGACGGGCCGGGCGGGGGCGAGGTCGTCGAGGGCGGAGCGGAGCACGGCGGTGGGCAGTGCCCCGCCGTCGCCGGGTTCGGCGGAGAGTTGCCCGGTCGCGTGTTCGACCCAGGTGCCGTTGGGCCGGGAGGCGATGGTGAAGCCGGCACCGTCCACGGTGACCCGCAGTGGGCCGGGGCGCTCGGGCGGCACCTCGGGGACGAGTTGGGTGACGCCGGTGACGCCCGCGTGCCGGGCGGCGGCCAGCGCCGCCTCCGCCAGGACGACGTGCGGTCCGGCCTCGGCCAGCGCCGTCGCGGTCAGTACGCCGGCGAGGACGAACGAGTCGTCGGACAGCTCCACCGCCGCGCCCAGCAGCGGATGTTCCACCGGGTCGAGCCCGACGCCCGCCACGTCCGTGCGGGGTGCCGGCGTCAGCCAGTACCGCTGCCGTTGGAACGGGTACGTCGGCAGGTCGACGACCTTCCCCCCGCCGTAGTACGCCCGCCAGTCCACGTCGTGGCCGCGTACCCACACCTGCGCCAACCCCGTCACCGCGCTGACCGCCTCATCGGCACCCGGCCGGAGCATCGGGATACCGTCGGCCAGCAGGGACGACAGACCACCGTCCGCGCTCAACTCCCACCAGGAACGGGGACCAGCCGCCTCGATCGCCTCGTGGAACCGCACCGGCTCACGCACCTGCCGCACCCAATACCCCGGATCCCCCAGATCCTCGACCGTTCCGGTGACGGTCGACACCACTGGAATCCGCGCCGGCCGGAACGACAGGCCCTCCACCACCGCACGGAACTCGTCCAACATCGGCTCCATCAACGGCGAATGGAACGCGTGACTCACCGACAACCGCCGCTGCCGCACACCCAACGCCGCCGCCACCGCCTCCGCCGCCCGCAGCGTCTCCCGCTCCGCACCGGCAATCACCACCGCCGACGGACCATTCACCGCCGCAACCACCACGCCACCAGACAGATACGGCTCCACCTCATGCGCGGAAGCCCGCAACGACACCATCGCTCCCCCGGCGGGTAGCGCCGCCATCAGACGAGCCCGCGCCGACACCAACGTCACCGCATCCGACAGCGACAACACCCCCGACACATGCGCGGCAGCGATCTCCCCGATCGAATGACCCACCAAAACCGCAGGACGCACACCCCACGACTCCACCAAACGGAACAACGCCACCTCCACCGCGAACAACGCCCGCTGCGCCACCCCCGTCCCATCCAGACCCACACCAGAGCCGATCGCCTCATGGACATCCGGCCCCAACAGCCCACACACCTCATCGAACACCGACGCGAACACCGGAAACGCCCGATACAAACCCGAACCCATCCCCACCCGCTGACCACCCTGACCCCCGAACACCAAACCCAACCCACCCGACGCCAACGCCCGCACCCCAGAAGCAAGCGACACCCCATCCGCGACCACCACACCGTCAAGCAACACCGCCCGCTCGTCGAACACCGACCGCGTCGACGCCAACGACCACCCCACATCCACCCCCGACACCCCGCCAACGACTGTCGACTCCGGCGGATCACCGTCCGCCCCCGTCCCGGGTCCCGAACCGACCGTCAACGCGCCGAGCTGCCCGACCAGCTCCCGCACCCCGGCGGCGGTCCGCGCCGACACCGGCCACGGCGTCACCCCCACCGGCACCGGCGACCCCGTCACCCATGCCTCCGCCTCCACCGGCGGTGGCTCCTCCACGATCACGTGCGCGTTCGTCCCACTGATTCCGAACGACGACACCCCCGCCCGCCGACGACCACCATCAGCCACCGTCCACTCCCGGGACTCCCGCAGCACCTCCACCGCGCCTGACGACCAGTCCACGAACCCGGACGGCTCGCCCACGTGCAACGACCCCGGCACCGTCGCGTGCCGCATCGCCAACACCATCTTGATCACCCCGGCGGCACCGGCCGCGTGCTGCGTGTGGCCGATGTTCGACTTCACCGACCCCAACCACAACGGCTCCGACCGCCCCTGCCCGTACGTCGCCAGCAGCGCTTCCGCCTCGATCGGGTCACCCAACCGGGTGCCGGTGCCGTGGCCCTCCACCACCTGCACGTCGGACACCGACAGGCCCGCCACGGCCAGCGCCTGGCGGATCACCCGTTCCTGGGACGGGCCGCTCGGCGCGGTCAGGCCGTTCGACGCGCCATCGGAGTTCACCGCGCTGCCCCGCACCACCGCGAGCACCGGGTGGCCGTGCCGCCGGGCGTCGGAGAGACGTTCCACCAGCAGCATCCCGGCGCCCTCGGCCCACCCCGTGCCGTCGGCGTCGGCGGAGTACGCCTTGCACCGGCCGTCCGGCGACAGTCCGCCCTGCCGGCTGAACTCGACGAACAGGGTCGGGGTGGACATCAGCAGCGCACCACCGGCGAGGGCGAGGTCGCACTCCCCGGCGCGTAGGGCGTTCGCCGCCAGGTGCAGGGCCACCAGCGACGACGAGCACGCCGTGTCCAGGGTGAGGACCGGGCCGACCAGGCCGAGGTGGTAGGCCAGCCGGCCGGACGCGACGCTGTTGGCGCTGCCGGTGAGCAGTTGCCCCTCGAACTCGGGCACGGTGGCGAGCAGCGAGCCGTGGTCCTGGCTGCTGACCCCGACGAAGACACCGGTCCGCGAACCCCGGGCGGCGAGCGGGGGGATCCCGGCCCGTTCGAACGCCTCCCACGAGGTCTCCAGCAGCAGCCGCTGCTGCGGGTCCATCGCCAGCGCCTCCCGGGGCGAGATGCCGAACAGGGCCGGGTCGAAGTCGGCGATCCCGTCGACGAAGCCACCCTGGGCGGCGTACGTGGTGCCGGGGTGGTCCGGGTCGGGGTGGTAGAGGTTGTCCAGGTCCCAGCCCCGGTCGGTCGGGAAGTCGCCGATCGCGTCGGTGCCCTCGGCGACCACCCGCCACAGGTCCTCCGGGCTGCGTACCCCGCCAGGCAGCCGGCAGGCCATGCCGACGATGACGACGGGGTCGTCGTCGGTGCGGGTCGGGGTGGCGACCGGGGCGGGGGCGGGGGTGCGGGCGATCTTCGTGGTCAGCCAGGTGGCGACCGCCGCCGGGGTGGGATGGTCGAACACCAGCCCGGCGGGAAGGCGCAGCCCGGTCGCCGTCGACAGCGCGTTGCGCAGTTCCACGGCGGTCAACGAGTCGAAGCCCAGCTCGGTGAAGGGCCGGTCGGCGGGGACCGCGTCGACACCGGAGTGGCCGAGGACGTCCGCGACGCGTTCCCGTACCACCTGGAGGAGGGCGACGGTGAGGTCCGCGCCGCGCCGCCCGGCGAAGACCGTGGTGGGGTCGGCCGCCGCGACGGCCCGCCGGGCCGGGCGACGGACCAGCCCTCGCAGCACCGCCGGTGGCTCACCGGTGATCCTCGGCAGGTCCATCCGCATCGGTACGAGGTGCGGCTGGCCGGTCGCGTCGGCCAGGGTGATCGCGGTGTCGAACAGGGCCATCCCCTCCGACCGGTCCAGTGGGGTCATGCCGGCCCGGGTGATCCGGTCCCGGTCGGCGGTGGTGAGGGCGGCGGTGATGCCGCCGTCCTGTTGCCACAGTCCCCAGCCGAGCGACAGCGCGGGCAGCCCCCGGGCCCGGCGGTGGGCGGCGAGCGCGTCGAGGAACGCGTTGGCGGCGGCGTAGTTGGCCTGCCCGGGGCCACCGAACACGGCGGCCGACGAGGAGTAGAGGACGAAGGCGTCCAGGGCCCGGTCCACGGTCAGCTCGTGCAGGTGGCAGGCGGCGTCCACCTTGGGGCGGAGCACCCGGGTGAGCTGTTCGTCGGTGAGCGCGCCGACGACCGCGTCGTCGAGCACCCCGGCGGTGTGCACCACCGAACGGACGGGATGACTGTCGAGCAGCCGGGCCAGGTCGTCCCGGTCGGCCACGTCGACGGCGGCGACGCTGACCGTGGCACCGAGGCCGGTCAACCCGGCCACCAGTTCGCCCGTGCCCGGTGCTCCGGCGCCCCGACGGCTGGCCAGCACGAGTTCGCGTACGCCGTGGGTGGTCACCAGGTGGCGGGCGACCAGCGCGCCCAGCCCACCGGTGCCGCCGGTGACCAGCACCGGACCGGGGATGCGGGTGGGTTCGGCCGGTGGGGCGGTGACCCGGGCCAACCGGGTGACGGTCCAGGTGCCGGCCCGGACGCTCACCTCCGGTTCGTCACCGGCGGCGAGCCCGGCCGCGACGGTGGGGACCGTGGTCGGGTCGTCGGTGTCGACCAGGACGAGCCGCCCGGGGTTCTCGGTCTGCGTGGTACGCAGTAACCCCCAGGCGGCGGCCAGGGCGGGATCGTCGGCGACACGGTCACCGGCGACGACGACCCGGGTGTCGGCGTACGGGTCGGTCAGCAGGGTGCGGACCAGGGCGAGGGCGGCGGCGACCGCGACGTGGGTACGGCCGGCCAGGTCGTCTCGGCCGGGGTCGACGGTCAGGTGGTGGCAGGTCAGCGGGGCGGGGCCCGCGTCGAAGGCCGGCACCGGGGCGGCGACCGGTGGGGCCGGCACCGGCACGGCCACCCGCTCGTAGAGGTGTTCCTGGCGGGGCCGCCCGGCCGACCGCAGCGCCTCCGGGGAGACGGGGCGGGACAGCAGTCCACCGACGGTGACCACCGGCGCGCCGGACTCGTCGTAGCCGGTCAGGGTGAGGCTGCCGGTCGCCTGTTCCCGCAGCCGTACCCGCAGGGTGGTCGCGCCGGATCGGTGCACCTGCACGTCGCTCCAGGAGAACGGCAGACCGCCGGGGCGGGTGTCGTCGAGCACACCGCGCAGCAGTGGGTGCAGGCAGGCGTCGAGCAGTGCGGGGTGCAGCACGAACGCGTCGGCGTCGGCGTGCCGGTCGGCGGGCAGGCCCACCTCGGCGAGGATCTCGTCGTCGAGCTGCCACAGCCGGCGCAGGCCACGGAAGGCCGGGCCGTACCGGTGGCCGTCCTCGGCCAGGCGGGGGTAGGCGTGCGTGACGTCGATCTCGCGGCTGCCGGGCGGTGGCCAGGTCTCCTGCCCGGTGGGGGCGGCGGGGGGCGCGACGGTCAGCTGCCCCTCGGCGTGGGTGGTCCAGGCGGGGTCGTCGCCGTCGGCGGTGTGCGGACGCGAGTGGACGGTCACCGGTCGCCTGCCGTCGGGGTCGGGCGCGCCGACGGCCACCTGGATCTCCACCGGTTCCTCGGTGAGCACCAGCGGCGCGGCGATGGTCAGTTCGTCGACGACGCTGACGCCGAGGTGGTCGCCCGCGCGCAGGACGAGGTCCACGAAGGCCGTCCCGGGCAGGAGCACGGTGTCGAGCAGCGCATGGTCGGCCAACCACGGATGGGTACGCAGGGACACCCGCCCGGTGAGCAGCACGCCGTCACCGGTGGCCAGTTCGACCGTCGCGCCGAGCAGCGGATGCCCGGCGGAGCGTAGGCCGGCGCTGGTCACGTCGCCCCGTCCGGCCCCGGCGTCGAGCCAGTACCGCTGCCGTTGGAACGGGTAGGTGGGCAGGTCGACGACGGTGCCGCCGCCGTAGTAGGCCCGCCAGTCGACGTCGTGCCCGCGCACCCACACCTGCGCCAACCCCGTCACCGCACTGACCGCCTCATCGACGGTCGGACGAAGCATCGGGATACCGTCGGCCAACAGGGACGACAGACCACCGTCCGGGCTGAGTTCCCACCACGACCGGGGACCAGCCGCCTCGATCGCCTCGTGGAACCGCACCGGCTCACGCACCTGCCGCACCCAATACCCCGGCTCCCCCAGACCACCGACCTGCCCGGTCACGGTCGACACCACCGGAATCCGCGCCGGCTGGAACGACAAACCCTCGACCACCGTGCGGAACTCGTCGAGCATCGGCTCCATCAACGGCGAATGAAACGCATGACCCACCGACAACCGCCGCTGCCGCACCCCCAACGCGGTCGCTGCCACCTCCGCCACTCGCAGCGTCTCCTGCTCCGGACCGGCGACCACCACCGCAGACGGACCATTCACCGCCGCGACCACCACATCACCCGACAGGAACGGCTCCACCGCATCGACCGAAGCCCGCAGCGACACCATCGCACCCCCGGCCGGCAACGCCGCCATCAAACGGGCACGGGCCGACACCAACGTCACCGCATCCGGCAGCGACAACACCCCCGACACGTGTGCGGCGGCGATCTCCCCGATCGAGTGGCCCACCAGGACCGCAGGCCGCACACCCCACGACTCCACCAGCCGGAACAACGCCACCTCCACCGCGAACAACGCCCGCTGCGCGATGCCCGTGTCATCCAGACCCACCCCGGACGAGATCGCCTCATGGACGTCCGGCCCCAACAGGTCACACACCTCGTCGAACACCGACGCGAACACCGGAAACGCTTGATACAGACCCGAACCCATCCCCACCCGCTGACCACCCTGACCCCCGAACACCAGGCCCACACCGGAGGGCACCACCCGGGAGTCGACGTCCGTCGCGGCCGGGGACGCCGGGTCGGCGTCACCTGCCGGTGGGACCGTCGCCGGCCAGCGGAGTTCCGGGGGCACCGAGGCCGAGTCCGCGACGACGTCGCCGTCGAGCAGCACGGCGCGGTCGTCGAACACCGTCCGGGTCGACGCCAGGGACCAGCCCACGTCGGCCGCCGGCACCGTCGGGTCGGCGGCGGCGCTCCACGGGCGGAGCCGCTCGACCAGTTCCCGTACCCCGGCGGTCGTCCGCGCCGACACCGGCCACGGCGTCACCGGTACGGCGTCGGGTTCGCCGGTGGCCCCGGCCGACGGGCCCGCCTCGGCGGGTGACCCGTCGGGCGACGGGTCCGTCACGGCGGGGGGTTCCTCCAGGATGACGTGCGCGTTGGTGCCGCTGATCCCGAACGACGACACCCCCGCCCGGCGTCGGCCCTCCACCTCCCACGGCCTCGGGCCGGTCACCACCTCCACCGCACCCGACGACCAGTCCACGAACCCCGACCGCTCGCCCGCGTGTAGCGACCCCGGCACCACCCCCGCCCGCATCGCCGACACCATCTTGATCACCCCGGCGACACCCGCCGCCGCCTGCGCATGACCGATGTTCGACTTCACCGACCCCAACCACAACGGCACCGACCGACCCTGCCCGTACGTCGCCAACAGCGCCTGTGCCTCGATCGGATCACCCAACCGGGTGCCCGTCCCGTGGCCCTCCACCACCTGCACGTCCGTCGGGGTCAGGCCGGCGGATTCGAGGGCCTGCCGGATGACGGCGCGCTGGGCGGGGCCGTTGGGTGCGGTGAGCCCGTTGGACGGGCCGTCCTGGTTGATCGCGGAACCCCGGACGACGGCGAGCACCGGGTGGCCGTGCCGGCGGGCGTCGGAGAGCTTCTCCAGCAGCAGCATGCCGGCGCCCTCGGCCCAGCCGACCCCGTCGGCGGCGGCCGAGTACGACTTGGCCCGGCCGTCCGGGGCCAGCCCCCGCTGCCGGCTGAACTCGACGAACGTGCCGGGGCTCGCCATCACGGTGACACCACCGGCGAGGGCCAGCGTGCACTCCCCGGCGCGCAGCGACCGGGCGGCGAGGTGCAGGGCGACCAGGGACGACGAGCAGGCGGTGTCGACGGTGACGGCGGGACCGGTCAGGCCGAAGGTGTAGGCGATCCGACCGGAGGCGACGCTGCCGGCGCTGCCGGTCAACAGGTAGCCCTCGAACTCCTCGGGGACGTCGCGGACCCGCAGGCCGTAGTCGCCGTACATGATGCCGGTGAACACCCCGACCGGGGTACGACGCACCGAGGCGGGGAGGATGCCGGCCCGTTCGAACGCCTCCCAGGTGATCTCCAACAGCAGCCGCTGCTGCGGGTCGACGCCGAGTGCCTCCCGGGGGCTCATGCCGAAGAAGGCGGGGTCGAAGTCGGCGGCGTCGTGCAGGAAGCCACCCTCGTGGGCGTAGCTGTGTCCGGCCCGTTCCGGGTCGGGGTCGTAGAGGTCCGCCGGCCAGCCCCGGTCGGTGGGGAAGTCGGAGATGGCGTCCCGACCCTCGGCGACCAGGTCCCACAGGTCCTCCGGGGAGCCGACCCCACCCGGGTAGCGGCAGGCCATGCCGACGATGGCGATGGGTTCCCGGTCCCGTTCGGTCAGCTCGGTCAGCCGCTGCCGGGTCTTGTACAGGTCGGCGCTGACCTTCTTGAAGTATCCGAGCAGCTTCTCGTCGGCCATGTCGGTCTCTTCCGCCCTTGGTCGTGGAATGGGGTCGGTCGGGTCAGTCCAGGGAGATGCCGAGTTCGCGGTCGACGAAGGCGTAGACCTCCTCCGCCGAGGCGTCGGCGAGTTCCGCGTCGACGTTCTCCCCCGCTGCGGCGGGCTCGTCGAGCAGGGCGAGGATGTCCTTGAGCCGGGCCCGCGCCGCCGCCCGCGCCGTCGCGGCGAGATCCGCGGCGAGCACCTCGGCGTGCAACCGGTCCAGCCCGCCGAGCACCGCCGGGCCGGTGTCCCCGGCCTCGTCGGCGAACCGTTCCGCCAGGTAGGCGGCCAGTTCGGCCGGGGTGGGATGGTCGAAGACGAGGGTGGCGGGCAGCCGCAGCCCGGTCGCCGCGCCGAGCCGGTTGCGCAGGTCCACGGCGGTCAGCGAGTCGTAGCCGAGGTCCCGGAACTGCCGGCCCGGGTCGACGTCAACGGCGGTGAGCCCGACGACGGCCGCCACCTGGCCGCGTACCAGGTCCAGCAGGACCGGGTCCCGGTCCTGCGGCGGGAGGGCGGCCAGGTCGACGGTCGGGGTGACGGGCGCGGTGGCCGACCGGGCGGCGGGGACGAGGCTGCGCAGCACGGCGGGCAGCGCGTCACCCTGACCCCGCAACGCCGCCGGGTCGAGGCGCAGCGGAAACACCCAGGCCCGGGGCTGGGCCAGTGCTGCGTCCAGCAGGTCGAGGCCGTCGGCGACGGGGATGGCGGCCACGCCGGAGCGGGCCATCCGGCGGAAGTCGGCCTCGGTGAGGTGCCCGGTGATGCCGCCGACGCCCTCCCACAGCCCCCAGGACAGGGTGGTCGCGGTCAGCCCCCGGGCGCGACGGTGGTGGACCATCGCGTCGAGGAAGGCGTTCGCGGCGGCGTAGTTGCCCTGGCCGGGTGCCCCGAACACCGACGCGGCCGAGGAGAACAGCACGAACGCCGACAGGTTCCGCCCGGCGGTCAGCTCGTGCAGGTGCCACACCGCGTCGACCTTGGGTCGCAGCACGGCGTCGACCCGGTCCGGGGTGAGCGAGCCGAGCACCCCGTCGTCGGAGACGCCGGCCAGGTGCACGACGGCGGTCAGCGGGTGCTCGTCGGGGATGCCGGCGAGCAGCGCGGCGACGGCGTCCCGGTCGGCGGTGTCGCAGCCGACGACGGTGGCCTCAGCGCCGAGTTCGGCCAGCTCGGCGACGAGTTTCCCGACGCCGTCGGTGTCGGGGCCCCGGCGGCTGGTCAGCAGCAGCCGGGTCACGCCGTGCCGGCGGACCAGGTGCCGGGCCAGGGCCGCGCCGATGCCGCCGGTGCCGCCGGTGAGCAGCACGGTGCCCGACGGGTCGAGGGTGGTGCCCGGCCCGTCGGCGGTCTCCAACCGGACCAGGCGGGGCACCAGCACCCGGTCGCCGCGTACCACGGCCTGGGGTTCGGCGGCGGCGACCACGGCGGGCAGCAACCGGCGGGCGGCGGCGGACCCGTCGAGGTCGACCAGCACGACCCGGCCCGGGTTCTCGGTGGCGGCGGTGCGCAGCAGGCCGAGGGCTGCGGCCAGCGGCAGGTCGTGGGGTTCACCGCCGGCGGTCGGCACGGCGTTCGTGGTCAGCACGACGAGGGTACGGTCGTTGTCGTCGGCCAGCCATTCCTGGACCAGGCGCAGCGCCCCGGTGGTGGCCGCGTGCGTGCGGGCGACGGTGTCGGTGCCGTCCGGGCCGGTCAGGGTCACCAGTCGGACGGGGCTGTCGGGGCGCTGCCAGGACGGCGGGTCGTCCCCGGCCGCGCCGACGGCGACCTCGGTCCAGTTGAGCCGGTACAGCGACTCGTGGTGGGTGGGGCGCAGCGCGGCGGCGGACACCGGCCGCCAGTCCAGCCGTTCGGCGACGGCGACGGGTTCGCCCGTACCGTCGGCGAGGGTCACCGCCACCGCGGACTCGCCGACCGGGACGAACCGGGCGCGCAGTTCGGTGCCGCCGGGACGCACCACCCGCACCCCGCTCCACGCGAACGGCAGGCTCGGTTCGGCTGTGGTGAGGGAGTCGAGCATGACCGCGTGCAGGGTCGCGTCCAGCAGGGCGGGGTGCAGGGCGTAACCGGCGGCGTCGGGGCGGGCCGGTTCGGGGAGGGTGATCTCGGCGTACACCTCGGTGCCCCGTCGCCAGGCCCGGCGTAGCCCCTGGAAGGTGGGCCCGTACCGGTAGCCGGCGGCGGCGAGCGCCGGGTACGCGGCCGACACGTCGATCTCGGTGGCGTCGCGCGGCGGCCACTGGCGCAGCGCCTCCACCGGGCCGCCGTCGGGGGTGAGCATGCCGGTGGCATGGGTGGTCCACCCGGTGCCCCCGGCCGGCCGGGACCGGACGGTGACCGCCCGGCGGCCGTCGTCGGCGGGTGGGGCGACGGTCACCCGTAGGTCGACGGCCCGGCCCGCCGGCAGCACCAGCGGCGCGGCCAGGGTGACGTCGTCGACACCGGCACAGTCGACGCGGCGGGCGGCGGTGACCGCCAGGTCGACGAACGCCGTGCCGGGCAGCAGCACCGTGTCGAGCACGGCGTGGTCGGCGAGCCACGGGTGGGTGGCGGTGGAGATCCGGCCGGCGAGGGTCAGCCCGTCGTCGTCGACGTGTTCGACGAGCGCCCCGACCAGGCCGTGGTCGGTGCCGGTGAGGCCGGCGTCGTCGACGCCGCCGGTGGGGCGGGCGGTGAGCCAGAACCGTTCCCGGGCGAACGGGTAGGTGGGCAGGTCGACCACGCGGGCGTCGCCGCCCCGGTAGCAGGCCGCCCAGTCCACCCGGTGCCCCCGGGCGAACACCTCGCCGACGGCGGCGACCAGGGTGGCCGCCTCGTCCCGGTCCCGGCGCATCGTCGCGGTGACCGTGGCGTCCCCGGTCAGCAGGTCGACGGTCAACGGGGTGAGCGCCGCGTCCGGGCCGACCTCCAGCAGGGTGTCGACGCCGGTGTCGCGCAGCGCGGCGACCGCGTCGGCGAACCGCACCGGTCGGGACACGTGGGCCACCCAGTGGTCGGGGTCGGTCAGGTCGGCGGGTCGACCGGTCACCGTGGACACCACCGGAATCCGGGGCGGGTGGAAGGCGAGCCCGCCCACCACGGCCCGGAAGTCGTCGAGCATCGGTGCCATCAGCGGCGAGTGGAACGCGTGGCTGACCGTCAGCCGCCGGCCCGGCACGCCGAGGGCGTCGGTCACCGCGGCCACGGCGGACGCGGTGCCGGAGAGCACCAGGGAGCGGGGGCCGTTGACGGCGGCGATGCCCACCTCGGCGGTGAGCAGCGGCACCACGTCGGCTTCGGCGGCCCGGACGGCGGCCATCACACCGCCGGACGGCAGCGCGCCCATCAGCCGGCCCCGCGCGGTGACCAGGGTGGCCGCGTCGGCCAGCGACAGCACCCCCGCGACGTGCGCGGCGGCGATCTCGCCGATGGAGTGCCCGGCCAGCACGTCCGGTCGCAGCGACCAGGATTCCAGCAGCCGGAACAGGGCGACCTCGACGGCGAAGATAGCGGGTTGGGTGACGGTGGTGTCGTCGAGGCCGTCGCCGGTGTCGACGACGTCGGCCAACGACCGGCCCAGGTGCCCGTCGCAGGCGGCGCAGACCTCGGCGAACGCGGCGGCGAAGACGGGGAAGGCGGCCCGTAGTCCCCGGCCCATGCCGGCCCGCTGCGCGCCCTGCCCGGTGAAGAGGAACCCCAGGTCGCCGGGGCCGGGCGGGACCAGCGGAAGGTCCCCGTCGGCCAGCGCCCGCAGGCCGACGGTGTCGGTGACCACCGCCCGCCGTTCCAGTGGCTGGCGGGTGGTCGCCAGGGAGAACCCGAGGTCGGCCGGGTCGACCCGGTCGGCGACGGTGAGCAGGTCGGCGGCGACGGCGCGCAGGCCGCGTTCGTCCCGCCCGGTCACCACCCACGGGGTGACCGGCGGCGCGGCCGAGGGGGCAGGGTCGACGGTCGGCGGGGCGGCCTCGACGATCACGTGGGCGTTGGTGCCGCTGGCCCCGAAGGAGGAGATCGCCGCCCGGCGTGGCCCCGGACCGGCCGGCCAGGGGCGCTGCTCGCGGAGCAGTTCCACCGCGCCGCGCCGCCAGTCGACGAACGGGGTGGGTTCGTCGGCGTGCAGCGTCCGGGGCAGTACGCCGTCGCGCAGGGCGTGGACGAGTTTGATGATCCCGGCCACCCCGGCGGCGGCCTGGGTGTGCCCGATGTTCGACTTCAGCGAGCCCAGCCACAGGGGCCGGTCGGCCGGTCGGCCCTGACCGTAGGTGGCCAGCAGGGCTTCGGCCTCGATCGGGTCGCCGAGCCGGGTGCCGGTGCCGTGCGCCTCCACCAGGTCGACGTCGGTGGCGGCGACGCCGGCCGTGCGCAGCGCCTCGGTGATCACGGCCTGTTGGGAGCGGCCGTTGGGTGCGGTGAGGCCGTTCGACGCCCCGTCCTGGTTGACGGCGGAGCCCCGGACCACGGCGAGGACCCGGTGGCCGTGGCGGTGGGCGTCGGAGAGCCGTTCGACGAGCAGCATGCCCGCGCCCTCGGCCCAGCCGGTGCCGTCGGCGTCCGCGCCGAACGCCTTGCACCGCCCGTCGGGGGCCAGGCCCCGCTGCCGGCTGAACTCGACGAACGTGCCCGGGGTCGACATGACGGTGACGCCGCCGACCAGCGCCATCGTGCACTCCCCGGCGCGCAGCGCGTGCCCGGCCAGGTGCAGCGCCACCAGCGACGACGAGCAGGCGGTGTCGACGGTCAGCGCCGGGCCGACCAGCCCGAACAGGTAGGCGATCCGGCCGGCGACGACGCTCGCCGCGTTGCCGGTCATCAGGTAGCCGTCGACGCCCTCCGGGGCGCGGGTCATCGTGGTGGCGTAGTCGTTGCCGTTGCCTCCGGCGAACACCCCGACCCTGGTCCCGCGCAGCGACTCCGGGGTGATCCGGGCGTGTTCGACGGCCTCCCACGCCGTCTCCAGCAGCAGCCGCTGCTGCGGGTCCATGCCCAGCGCCTCCCGGCGGGAGATGCCGAAGAACGCCGGGTCGAACTCGGCCACCCCGGTCAGGAACCCGCCCTGGTCGGTGTAGCTGGTGCCGGGATGGTCGGGGTCCGGGTGGACCAGGTTGGCGAGGTCCCAGCCCCGGTCGGTGGGGAACGACGAGATGGCGTCGACGCCGTCGAGCACGAGCCGCCAGAGCTGTTCGGGGGTACGCACCCCGCCGGGCATCCGGCAGGCCATCCCGATGATCGCCAACGGCTCGTCGGGGGCTGCGACGGTGGTGGGGGCGTCGGCGGGGCGGGTTCCGGCGGCGGCGAGGTGCCCGGCCAGGGAACGGGCGGTGGGATGGTCGAACACGACGGTGGTGTGCAGGTCCGCCCCGGTGGCGGCGGCGAGGCGGTTGCGGATGGTGACCGCCGTCATCGAGTCGATGCCCAGCTCCCCCAGCGGCCGGTCGGCGGTGACCCGGCCGGTGTCCGGGTGCCCCAGCGCGACGGCGATCTCCCGGCGTACCAGGGGCAGCAGGTCGGCCGGGTCGAGTTGCCCGCCGGTGGGCCCGGGCGGCGGGCCGGCGTACCCGCCGAGCACGCCGCGTACCCCCGGGGGGAGGTCGGCGACGCCGAGGGTGGCCGGCGTGAGGGCGGCGACCACCGCGGCCGGCAGCCGACCGCCCACCGCGCGCCGCAGCGCGGCGACA